>JAUYDN010000225.1 GCA_030691775.1 Dehalococcoidia bacterium | reverse complement strand
GACGGCGTTACCCATGTGGTCGGGACTGCCGATGAGAATCGCCTGTGTGTTCGATAGCTGTAGCCAGTCGGCTTCTTTTGGCATGGCTAAAATGACCTCCACTCCTGCCTTCTTCAGCCCCTCCGCAATACTCTCTGCCACCATTTTCGTATTGCCGTAAAAGGATTCATACACGATTGCTACCTTAGCCATTAAAACCTCCGGGGATAAACACTAAACTCTAAATAAATCCCTTGTTCAGATAACGGTGGGTTTCATCACCGATGAATCGGCATTTCACCCACCCTACGTTGCTCCCGTCAAGGGGGCTTTGCCTCAAAAGTCGAGTAGCCTTGTCACCCTGACCCCCTCTGGTGGGGAGAAAGGGGGGGTTGACTATTGAAATTTGTGATTTGGACTTTTTCTCTAGAAGGGTCTCCCTACCTACTGAGTAGTGTCGGAGATTCTTCGTTCACTTCGCTCCTCAGAATGACATTTAGGGCAACGCCCGTCAAGGGAGAGGAGAATTTCCTGTTTCACGGCACGGTACCGCTAGTTGCTGATTGCTGACAGCTATTAGCTATTTCGGCACATGTAACTCTATTATATCGCCTTCTTCCAGGATATGGTCGCGCCCCACCATTACGCCGTCATGCTTGCCGCTACCCCAGATACGGGCAAACTTCAGCCTGGCGAGCAGGTCCTTGTGGATTTCCATAGCGGCGTCTTCCAGCGTTGAGCCGCGGGGCAAGACCACCGGCTCTGTCATGTCCGCCTTACCACCGGGACGCTTGGTGTAGATGCGGATGACATCCAGCAGGCGGTAGATAGCCCGTTTCATCTCCTCGATTCCCGTGCCAGCTTTCGCGGCGATGCCCACCACCGGGAACCGCTCGCCGTACATCTCTTTGAGGTCTTTCAAGTTCCGCCCGTCCGGGTCGAGGTCGATTTTATTCCCCACGATGATGGTCTCCTTATACACAAGCTCGCGGCCGTTCTCATCCTGGGTGCGGTTCTTATCCAGCGTTATTCTCATACCGTCCAGCAGAGAGATGATGGCCTCCATTTGCCCGAGTGGGTCTGTGCTTAAATCGATGAGAATGAGCAGGACGTCCGCCCGCTTCAGGATAGGTGAGAACCAGAAGACCGATGAGCTTACCACCAGCGGCGGCGTATCGATGAGCTGTATCTGGACGTTTTCATGCTCCATCATGCCCGGGGTAGCCACGGTGGTAGTGAACGGGTAATCGGCGACGGTGGGTGTAGCCTTGGTAACTTTCGCCACGAGCTGGGACTTGCCGGCGTTGGGTAGTCCGATAATGGCAATCTGGGCGGCGCCTTCCTTAGGGATGGTCAACGAGGCGCGCGTACCGCCGGCCTTCTTACCGGACATCTCGGAGAACTTGGCGATTTTACGGCGCAGGTCGGCTTTGAGATGGTCCGTGCCCTTGTGCTTGGGCATGATGCCAATCATTTCCTCGAGGTGCTCGATTTTCTCCTCGGGGGTCTTAGCTTCGCGCAAGCGTTTTTCCGCTTCGTAGTATTGCGGAGGTAGATTAGCCGGCATACACTATCCCAGGCTCTCCTTCAGCTTTTCCGCGGCGACGCGTGTCATCCCATCGACCTTCAACAGCTCTTCAAGTGGTGTCTCTTTAATCGCCCGCACCGTACCGAATTTCTTGAGCAGGGCGCGCTTCCTGACGGGTCCGATGCCGGGCACGCTATCGAGGGCGGAGGTGAAGTTCCTCTTCTTGCGTACCCGGGTATGATAAGCAAGGGCGAAACGATGTGCTTCATCCCGCACGCGCTGGAGCAACTGCAGTCCCGGCGAGTTACGCGGCAGGACAATTGCGCTCTTACGGTCGGGGAGGAACAGCTCCTCGTTTTCTTTCGCCAGGCTGGCTACGGGTATGGAATCCGCTCCCGCTTCTTTTAGGGCTGACTGCGCCGCGCTCAATTGCCCCTTGCCGCCGTCGATGAGGACGAGGTCGGGAATGATTGCCCACGTATCCGGCGTGGCTGTGTCAGCCGATGCCACCCGTTTGAATCGTCTTTTCAGCACTTCCTGCAACATCGCATAGTCATTGGCGCCGTTTACGGTCTTGATGCGGAAACGGCGGTAGTGTGCCGGTTTGGGCTTGCCGTGGTCGAACACCACCATGCTACCGACGGCTTCCTTACCCTGGATATTGGAGATGTCGTAGCCTTCGAGGCGGGCGGGTAAGCGAGGTAAGGCGAGTGCTTTCTGCATCTCTTTCAAGGCTTCTTCTAAAGCGGCTGGCTCAGCGAATTGCTTGATTTTCTCCTGCTGGAGTCCCTGCTCCGCGTTTTTAGCCACGATGTCTACCAGCTCTTTTTTCAAGCCTCTATTCGGCACCCCGATATCGATAGCGCCGCCACGCTTCTGCTTCAACCATTCCAGTATTGCTTCTTTATCTTCGATGGGGTGCTGGAGGAGCAGAGTGCGCGGAAAATGAGTGGCGTTATCATAATACTGTTTCACAAAGCTGGTCATAATGCTCTCCGGCGTTTCGGAACGCGTGCCGGTGAGGGTAAAGCCCTCCCGCCCCACCACCCTGCCGTGCCGCAGGAAATATACCTGCACGTACGCTGTATCGCGGTCGGTAGCAAAAGCCACCACATCCGCTTCGCCGCCGACACGCGCCGTGATGCGCTGTTCCTGGATGACTGTCTTTATCGCCTGCACCTGGTCGCGGTAGCGTGCCGCCCGCTCGAAATCGAGCGCCGCGGATGCCGCCAGCATCTTCTTCTCAATCTCACGGATGACCGCCTCCTGCTTGCCCTCTAAAAAGAGGATGACATCTTTTATTATCCCCCGGTATTCCTCCCTGGTTACCACGCCGATGCACGGTGCCGCGCAACGCTTAAGGTAGTACTTCAGGCATGCCCTTTTATCTGTGCCGGTGATGTTTTTGGAACAGGCGCGGAACCCGAAAATGCCTTCCAGTATCTTTAAAGTCTGGCGCACCGACCAGGCACTCGTGAACGGCCCGAAGTACCTCGCGCCATCGTTCTTCAGACGGCGCGTAAAGGTAGCGGGGGGCCAGTCCTCTTTCAGGTCGATGCGGATATATGGGAAGCCCTTATCATCTTTGAGACGGACGTTATAGTGAGGGCGGTACTGCTTGATGAAGTTGCATTCCAGTACCAGGGCTTCCTGCTCCGTGCCGGTGACGAAGAAGTCCAGGCTCTGGACTTCTGTTACGAGCTGTCGGGTCTTTGGTGAAATATCAGTCCCGGCCTGGAAGTAGCTACGCACCCGGTTGCGCAGGCTTGCGGCTTTGCCCACGTACAGGATTTTGCCACTGACGTCCTTCATCAGGTAGACGCCCGGGCTGGCGGGTAACTGCTTTAATTGTTCCGTAACAAGGTTACTCGTCACCCTCATTCCTCGGGGGTTTCAGGTTTCCCCCCTTTGGCAAAGGGGGATTCAAGGGGGATTTCAATTCTATAATCCCTCTCAATCTCCCCCGTATCTTGTACGGGGCAGGCTCTTTAGCAAAGGGAGAAGTTTAATCGTCATCCATCTGCTTGGTGAGTTTCGCCAGGAACTCGGCGTTACTCTTTGATTTGCGCAGGCGTTCCAGCACCCGTTCCGTGGCTTCATCACGTTTGTTGGAGTCCTGGGAAATCATCGAGACCATGCGCCGCAGGAGCCAGACTCTCTGCAGGGTTGTTTCGTCCATCAATAGCTCCTCCCGGCGGGTACCACTGAGCTCGATATCGATTGCCGGGTAAATGCGGCGCTGGGCAAGGTTACGGTCGAGGTGGACTTCCATGTTACCGGTGCCCTTGAACTCTTCGTAAATGAGGTCATCCATCCGGCTACCGGTGTCCACAAGACATGTAGCGAGGATGGTGAGACTGCCGCCCTCGGCGGTGTTACGCGCCGCGCCGAAGAAGCGCTTGGCAGGGTGCAGGGCGGCGGGGTCGATACCGCCTGAGAGAGTACGACCGCTGGAGGGCATCGCCAGGTTATAGGCACGCGTCAGGCGGGTGATGCCGTCGAGCAGAATGACCACGTCCTTGCCGCTCTCCACCAGGCGCTTGGCTCTCTCCAGGGCAAGCTCGGCGACGCGGGTGTGGTTCTCCACCGGCTCGTCAAAGGTGGCGGCGATTACCTCCCCCTTGACACTGCGCCTCATATCCGTCACCTCTTCCGGCCGCTCCCCGATGAGGCAGACCATCACGTGAATGTCGTCGTAGTTGGTGGAGACGGCGTTAGCGATCGCTTTCAGCAACATCGTTTTACCGGCTTTGGGCGGGGAGACAACCAGTCCACGCTGTCCACGCCCCACCGGCGCAATCAGGTCGAGCAGGCGGGTGGAGAGGCTGTTGCCCGGCACCTCCAGGTTTATTTTCCTATCCGGGAAAGTGGGTGTTAACGAGCCGTAATGGGGCCGTTGTTTGGCAAGTTCCGGGTTGAGGTCATTGACGGCTTCAATCCTGAGGAGGCTGATGTACTTTTCGCCAGCGCGGGCGGGTCTGCCCTGACCGGTGACCATATCGCCGTTGCGCAGACCGAAACGCCGTATCTGCGATTGCGATACATAGATATCCGAAGGGCTGGGGAGTAAGGTGCTCTGGCGCAGGAACCCGTAACCATCCCCCATAATTTCAAGAATACCGCGGCAGAAGATATTGCCCTGCTGTTCCGCGTCTGCCTGTAAAAGCCGCCTCAGCAGGTCCGGTTTATCCAGCGTAGTGGCATCCGGAAGCTCCATTTCCTTGGCAATCTCCTGCAGTTCTTCTTTTGTTTTGTTTTCGAGTTGACTGATATCCATTTTTCTGACCTCCACGGGATTCCCGTTCACCTTTGGTTGGTGATTACTGCGATTTGTTACCTGTGACGGTTGTATTTTAAAACATAAAATCGAGTTGGTAGCTCTGAAGATATGCGGGTTACGTAGATATAATAAACGGGTGTTGTTTATCTACCTTAAAAGCTTGATAAAATCCTCCGTTGATAAACTGGCACTTTCAAGTATCGAGGCTAATGTCCCGGTATCAATACTCTTATGGTCTGGAACAACCACCTGGGTAAAAGGACTGTCCCTGCGCAGCATTAATACAAACGTATTAAATAACAATGATTCTTTTGTCTTTGCGAGGAGCGGAGCGACGTGGCAATCTAACGCTTAATAAAACCCCCTTTTTTAACCAGAGATTGCTTCGTCCCGATATAATCGGGACTCGCAAAGACAGGCTGTTTTGAACAATGTCTCAACATTTATTCTGACGCTTGTATTATATGACTTCCCTTCTGCCGTTTGATGTAGAAACCTGCCTTCTCCAATGCCTTTGTCACAGCTTTACCTGACATTCCTCGCGGCAGTTTGCTCACCTTGCCGTGACCTCGAGCTCTACGATGTCTTTGCCTATTTCTGTGGGGATGGGAAGCCCGTCTTCAAGGAGAGCCTCAACATAAGCTCCGATGGCTTCTTTTATGTTCCCCATAGCCTCTGCTTTGGTCTCACCTTGAGAAACACATCCCTTGAGTGCAGGGGCATAAGCAACATAACCTGATTCACGGCCTTTTTCAATGATGATTGTGTATTTCATTTTTCCCTGTTGCTCACTTTTGCGTCAGACGTTTCCAATCGCTTAAAAAGCGGCTGATGCCTGCATCCGTAAGCGGGTGCTGAATCATCTGCATCAGGATGTTGTACGGTACGGTGGCGATATGCGCCCCGGCTTTAGCGGCGGCGATGCAGTGGAGCGGGTGCCGGATGGAGGCGGCGATGACCTGTGTGCTCATCTGGTAGTTCCGGTAGATTTCCACCAGGTCCCTGACTACCTGCATACCGTCGTGGCCGACGTCGTCCAGCCTGCCGACGAACGGACTGCAATAAGCGGCGCCGGAAAGCGCGGCGAGCAACCCCTGGTTGGGTGAGAAGCAAAGCGTCATATTGACCCCGATGCCCTCTTTTTTCAACACCGAGGTTGCCTCAAGCCCGGCTGCCGTGCACGGGATTTTAATGATGACGTTCGGTGCCCATTTGGCATACTTACGCGCATCCTCGACCATCCCTTTTGCATCTTCTACGGTGACTTCCATTGAAATGGGACCATCCACGATACTGCAAATTTCTTTGACGGCCGCCTCGTAGTCAGCATGCCCCTCCTTGGAAATCAGGCTGGGGTTGGTGGTGACGCCGCTGATAACTCCCATTTTGGCGGCTGACCGTATCTGCGCGATATTTGCCGTGTCCAGAAAGATGCGCATCGTATCTCCTTGGATAAGCTTAAAATTCAAAAGTTAAAAGTCAAAACCACAGATGATAACTCAAAACTCACGTGCGGTTGACTGGTGTGCCGGTACTTCTGACGGACACGGCGCACTTTTTACTTTGACTTGTAGCTTTGACTGTTAACTCCCTTTCGTATCGACCAATTTCATAAGCTCAGATATATCGTTAATGGTCCTATCCGGGACAATCTTTGTGTCCGCGGGCAAGCCTTTCCGTGAGTAATCACACCAGACGGTGAAAATACCCAGGTTCTGCGCCCCCGTAATATCGGTTTCCAGCAGGTCTCCCACCATCCATGCCCCGTCCGCCGGCACCCCCAGCCTGTCCAGAGCTGTTTGAAACACCCTTGAATCAGGTTTTCCGTAACCGAGTTCCCCTTCAATCAGGCAGACGGGGAAATAGTGAAGAAGTCCGAATCTTATTACTTTATCCCGTTGGACCTTTGCGTCCCCGTTCGTGAGCAGTGCGAGCCGAAAGCCGCGACCGGCGATACTCCTGATAGTCTCTTCCGCGCGCGGGAGGAATCCTATTAAACTGTCTTTCAGCGCCGTAAATGCAATCACAATCTCATGCGCAGTTTGCTCATCATCACAACCGAATCCGCGCAAAGCCCGCTTCACGTAGGTCACTCGCGCCCGGTAGAAGCTGGCAGTCGCCTCTCTGCGCCTGACGGGGTCATTCCAGAACCATTCGGATGACTCCCTGATTCGTTTGAGAAGCTCCTCGCTTTTACAGAGTCCGGTCTTTTCCGCGTAAGCCTGGCAGGTCTCTTCCCACGCCCGTCTGGAAGCCGCATCCTCAATCAGAATCGTGTCATCCAGGTCGAACAGGATGGCTTTGGGTAACATACTAACTTGTCAGCGGGAGCGCTCGCTGAGCGCCCTCACGCAGAACGTCCTTTGCCGCGCCGATAAAATCGCGGAACAGCGGATGAGGGCGGTTTGGTCTGGACCCGAATTCGGGATGGAACTGGCAGGCGACCATCCACGGGTGGTCTTTGACCTCGGCGCACTCCACCAGCCGGGTATCAGGCGATAGTCCGCTAAGGACCAACCCCTTTTCTTCCAGGACCTGGCGGAACTGGTTATTGAATTCGAAACGGTGGCGGTGCCGCTCCTCGATGGGATTACAACCGTAAGCTTTAGCCGCATTGGTGCCCTCGACGAGGCGGCAGGGGTAGTTGCCGAGCCGCATCGTACCGCCTTTACTGGAGATTGCTTTTTGTTCCGTCATAATATCGATAACAGGATAGGGTGTCACCGGATCGAACTCGGTGGAGTTAGGTTTATCCGAGCTGAAAGCATAACGGGCAAACTCGATGACCATCACCTGCATTCCCAGGCACAGACCCAGGTAGGGTATCTTATTTTCACGCGCGTAGCGTGCTGCTTTAATCATCCCTTCGATGCCCCGCACCCCGAAGCCTCCCGGTACGATAATGCCCTGTGCCGTCCGCAGGAGCGGGTCGACATCATCCATCTTTTCCAACTGCTCGGAGTGCACCCAGAAGAGGTTGAGATGACGGTTGTGAAAAAGGGCGGCGTGCTGTAGGGCTTCCCGCACCGAGTAATAAGAGTCCGATAGCTCTACGTATTTACCGACGAGGGCGATGTTCACCGGTTCCTGGGAATCCTTGAGCCGGGACACCATCTCGCGCCATTCCGACAAATCGGTTTCTTTTCCCGGCAGATTGAGCTTTTCGGCGATAAGCTTCCCCAGGCCGGTCTCTTCGAGTACGAGCGGCACTTCGTAGACGGAGGATACGGTGGTGAGAGGAATCACCGCTTCCCGGTCGACATCGCAGAAGAGAGAAATCTTGTCCCGCAGGTTATCCGGAATGGGATAGTCACTGCGGCAGATAATCACGTCCGGCTGGATACCGATACGACGCAACTCGTTGACGCTGTGCTGTGTGGGTTTGGTCTTGAGCTCTTTGGTCGAGTTGAGATAGGGCAGGAGGGTAACGTGGATATAAAGCACATTATCACGCCCGGCGTCTTTACGCATTTGCCGTATAGCTTCCAGGAAAGGCAAACCTTCGATATCGCCCACCGTCCCGCCGACTTCTATCAAAATAACATCCGCCTTTGATTTCTCCGCCAGCCGCTTGAAGCGGTCTTTGATTTCGTTTGTGACGTGGGGTACGACCTGGATTGTCCCGCCCAGGAAATCGCCCCGCCGCTCCCGCCCGATGACGGCGAGATAAATCTGCCCGGAGGTGATATTGGAGTCCTGGGTGAGGCTGACATCGATAAAGCGCTCGTAGTTGCCGAGGTCGAGGTCGGTCTCTGCCCCATCTTTCGTTACGAACACCTCGCCGTGCTGGTAGGGGGACATGGTGCCCGGGTCGACGTTCAGATACGGGTCGAGCTTCTGGACGGTGACACTCAAGCCACGGCTTTTAAGAATGGTGCCGATGGATGCGACAGCGATGCCTTTCCCAACGGAACTAACAACACCACCAGTCACAAAGATATACTTTGACATATAGGGAATTAAGTTTTAAGGCTGGAAAATACAATATGCGGGGGAATTTTAGTAGGCTACTTAATAATAAACACAAAACAGGCTGGCTTGTCAAGTCAAATTTGGTACTATTCTTTAGCAACGATGATACGTACTAATACAAACGCAATAGATATTATGGCATAATTTGTCTTTGCGAGAAGCGAAGCGACGCGGCAATCTATCGTTGATGGCGCTCCCTTTCTGAGGCAGAGATTGCTTCGCCTCCCGATTCATCCTGATGATATCGGGATGGTCTCGCAACGACAGGGCTTTT
>JAUYDN010000051.1 GCA_030691775.1 Dehalococcoidia bacterium | reverse complement strand
GTCCGTGAGAACGGCCGCCTCGTCCTGTTGAAAGACGGGGAGAATATCTCCGAGGTAGGTTGGCTACCGCGCCCCGCTTACTATGACACCCTCACCACGAACAATAACAAGATGGTGAAAATCGGACAGATTGGCGGTGCGGACTGCCTGTTTTTCTGCTACCAGAACTATTGCAGTCATTTCTCGAAAGATGAGCAGTGCCTTTTCTGTAACCTGGTTTCCACTTCAAAAACATACCACTCCGTACTCAGGAAAAAGGACATCCGGGATATTGGAGAGGTAGCGCGGGCGGCTTTCGCCGAAGGTAATGTAAAGCACATCCTCCTTACCGGCGGCTGTTTCAACCACCAGAAAGAAATCGAACTGGTAGGAGAAATAATAAAATCGGTCCGGGAACATACGGGTTTGGACCGCGTACCCGGTACAATCCTGCCTTCGCCGGCAAAAGGCGGAGACGAGATAAAACGGTACCATGATACCGGCATACGGGCAATCGGGTTCAGCATGGAAATCTTCGATAAAAAGCTCTACGAAGCAATCTGCCCGGGCAAATCGAATAGCACCAGTCACGACGAGTTCCTCCGCTCCATCGGCACCGCGGTGAAAATATTCGGGGAGGGGAATGTGTACGGGGTCTTTGTGATGGGGCTGGAGCCGAGGAGCACATTCCTGGAAGGTGTGCGGGTAATTACGGCGCTGGGCGCTAATGTCGTCCCCTTCGTCTGGTCGCCGAATCCAGGTTCCAAGCTGGAGGGACACCGCGCGCCATCGGGAGAGTGGTTTGTGGATACGGTGCTGGAAGCCTCGGAAATAGTCGACAGTTCGGGCGTTCCCTCGGGCACGGAAAACCACTGCTACCGCTGTGATGGTAACTCTTTACTCCATGACGCTTTACGTTTGAAAGGCGTAGAATAATACACAGGCAAGGCGTTTTCTGCGCAATGGCAAAATCCGAAATACGAATAATGAAGCACGAAACAAATATGAATTATGAAAAATCTACCCGGTTTAATTTTTTGAGAGCAATTATTGTTTCGTATTTCGTGCTTCGTGCTTCGAAATTATTTGAAAACCCACTACTCTATATGACAGGAGAACACACTTATGAGATTTGAAACGGCGGCGATTCATCACGGACAGGAACCAGACCCATTGACCGGAGCGGTCATGGTACCCGTTTACCAGACCAGTACTTTCCGGCAAGAAGCCATCGGCAAGCATAAGGGCTACGAGTATTCGCGCACGGGAAATCCGACTCGCAAAGCATTGGAAGATGTGCTGGCTTTCCTCGAAGGCGGGAAGTATGGACTGGCTTTCTCCTCCGGCGTTGCCGCTACGACAGCCGTCTTCAGCCTGCTGAAGAAAGGCGACCATGTAATCTGCGGCGATGATATCTATGGTGGTACCTTCCGTTTGCTGGAAAAGGTTTTCAAGCCGTGGGGGCTGGAATCATCGTACGTGGGAGTCGATGACGTGGAAGGTTTTCGGCGGGCGATACAGCCGAACACCAGGCTCATCTGGGTGGAATCGCCCACCAACCCCTTGCTGAAAGTAATCGACCTACGGAGGGTTGCGGAAATCGCACGCACCGCGAAGGTCCTGCTGGCGGTGGACAACACCTTCGCCACACCATTCTTTCAGAAACCACTCGCGCTGGGCACGGACATCGTGGTACACAGCACCACCAAGTATATCTCGGGCCACAGCGACATCATCGGTGGAGCGATTATCACCAGTGATGAAGCCGTACACGAGGGTTTGAAGTTTTACCAGAATGCGGCTGGCGGCGTGCCGGGTCCCTGGGACTGCTGGTTGGTCATGTGTGGTGTCAGAACGCTTGCCGTCCGCATGCGGGAACACGAAAGGAATGCTCAGTACCTGGCGCGTTTCCTGGCAAAGCACCCGGCGGTGGAGCGCGTCTACTATCCCGGCTTGCCTGGCGACCCCTACTATACAATAGCGAAGAAGCAAATGACAGGGTTCGGCGCCATGGTCAGCTTCGAGCTGAAGGGCGGGTTGCCGGCGGTAGAAAAGTTCGCCTCGCGCCTGAGACTTGTCTTCCTCGCGGAAAGCCTGGGAGCCGTGGAGTCCCTGGTCTGCTATCCCTACATAATGACACACGGCTCTATGCCAGAAGCGGAGCGGATAAAGCGCGGGATAAAGGACAATCTTTTACGGCTCTCTGTTGGTATTGAGAACAGATTCGACCTGAAAAGAGACCTCCAAAACGCGCTAAGGGAATAACACTGACGAAACAGATGGACAAACTAAAAACTGGTGCGGAACGGCTGGGGATTAAGCTGGGCGAGCGCGAACTGACTCTTTTCCAGGCATATTACGAAGAGCTTGTCGACTGGAACCGGCGAATAAATCTGACCAGCATCACCGGATATGAAGAAGTCCAGGTAAGCCATTTCCTCGATGCGCTGACTGTAGTGCTGGCATGCCAGCCGGACTCTGTAAACGGGCGTGTGATTGATGTGGGCACGGGCGCCGGCATCCCGGGCTTGCCGTTGAAAATCGTGTTTCCGCAGATTCAACTGGTGTTGCTGGAAGCCACCGGGAAGAAAGCCAATTTCCTGCGCCACGTCATAGGAAAGCCGGGTTTGAGCGATGTGGTGGTGGTGGCGGGACGGGCGGAAGAGGTTGCCCACCAGCAACAATACCGGGAGCAGTTTGATGTCGCACTGTCACGGGGGGTAGCGCCGCTGGCAACGCTGGTGGAGCTGACCCTGCCGTTCTGCCGCCCTGGCGGACTGGTAATTGCCCATAAAAAGGGTGAAATCTCTGAGGAGCTAAGTCGAGCGGTGTATGCCATCGATGCACTCGGGGGAAGGGTTAAGGTGGTAGTCCCGGTCGACATGCCGGAGTTCACGGATAAGCGCTGTCTGGTGGTGATAGAGAAAGCTAACCCCACCCCACCCCGGTATCCCCGTCGCCCGGGCATGCCGGCAAAAAGACCGCTCGGGGGGAAATAAGCAAATCACAAGAAACAATAACCAAACAATTTATCATGGCGCCGTGGCGCCACCCACGAACAATGAAAATGGAGGTGTCATTCTGGAGCGAAGCGAAGAATCTCAGGGAGGGGCGATTTTCCCCCGCCACCAGATTCTTCGTCGTCCCGATAAAGTATAGGAGGGTCGGGACTCCTCCAGAATGACAAGATAGAGTCCATTTTCTAGGTAATACCCAAGATTCAAATCACCAAACAGGTCTTCGCAGTTGGATTTGGAATTTAAATATTGTTTGTATCTTGTCTCTTGGTTATTGGTCTTTTTCCCGTGGAATGGCAATCAGGACCAGTTTGTAGTTGGCTGGATTGACGTTACGGATGGTAAATATCTCAACGCTGGGGTATAGAGAAGAGCTGAATAAATTGAATCTTGTGGATTTATTATCACGCCCTTCAAAAACGGAGCCAATGACGTCGCCAGCAATTATGCCTATCACTTGTTTCTCCTCTTAATCAACCCAACCTCCCGCTCAACTGCCGTCCACCTAAAAGATGCATGTGGAGGTGCGGTACCACCTGCCCGCCTTCGGGACCGTTATTGATTGTTACGCGGTAACCATTCTCCGCAATCCCCATCTGCCGGGCAATCTGGTTTGCCACCACCGCCATGTGTCCCACCAGCCCCGCCCTCTCTTCTGTAATATCCGCCAGCGAGCCGATATGTTCCCGCGGCGCAATCAGTATGTGCACCGGCGCCACCGGGTTGATATCCCTGAACGCCACCACCGTTTCATCCTGGTATACAAAATTGCCGGGAATCTGCCCGCCAATAATTTTGCAGAAGATGCAGTCCATATCACCCTCCCCTCCGGTACTTTGCCTTCGCCTGCTCGAAGAGGTCGTCGCCGTACATGTCATTGGCGACGATTGCCGGAAAGTCCTCAACTTCCAGTCGCAAGACAGCCTCGGCGCCGAGCTCCGGGTAGGCAATAGTCTCCGATTTCTTGATGGACTTTGCCAGCAGTGCCGCCGCGCCGCCGGTCGCCACCAGGTAGACAGCTTTGTGTTTCTTGATGGCTTCACGCACTGCCTGCGAACGCTCTCCCTTGCCAATCATCGCTTTCAGACCGGCTTCGAGCATCCGTGGCGTGAAAGTATCCATTCTTGAGCTGGTGGTCGGTCCCGCCGAGCCGATGACCTGCCCCGGTCGCGCCGGCGAGGGACCCATGTAGTAAATAGTCTGCCCTTTCACATCGAACGGCAGTTTTTCACCCTTGTCTAATGCCTGTACGAGCCGCCTATGTGCCGCATCCCGTCCCACATAGATAACCCCGGAGATAAGCACTGACATGCCCGCCTTGAGCCGGGCGATGGTCTCATCTGTGAGCGGCGATTTGATGCGCACCGGTTTGTCCACCATCACAGTACCACCTCCTTGTGCCGGGCGCTGTGGCACTGCATATTCACTGCCACCGGCATGCTGGCGATGTGCGCCGGCATCGTTTCCACGTGGACCGCAAGGGCAGTCACCCTGCCCCCCAGCCCCCCGGGTCCTATGCCCAGGTCGTTGATTCTTTTCAATAATTCGCGCTCAAGCTCTGCCACCTCCGGGTCGGGGTTAGGTTTCCCCACGGGACGCAGGAGGGCTTTCTTGGCGAGTATCATCACCATATCCGCCGTGCCGCCAATCCCGACTCCGACAATCACGGGCGGGCAGGTTTTGCCACCAGCATCATCGACTGTCTTCATGATGAAGTCGATGATGCCTTGCCTGCCGGCGCCCGGTGTGAGCATGCCAAGCCGGCTCATATTTTCCGCGCCACCGCCCTTGCACATCACGGTAATCTTGAGCTTATCCCCGGGGACGATTTCGGTGTGGATGATGGGTGGGGTGTTGTCCTCTGTGTTGACGCGCGCGGAGAACGGCTGGCGCACCATCGATTTACGCAGGTAGCCTTCCGTGTAGCCTTTGCTCACGCCTTCAGCGATGGCGGCGTTGAGGTCGCCGCCGGTGATATGCACATCCTGCCCGATTTCCAGAAAGACGACCGCCGTGCCGCAGTCCTGGCACAACGGCAATGACCCCTCTCGTGCAATGCGGGCGTTTTCGATGAGCTGGCGCAGGGCTTCCTTGCCGGTGGGCGATTCTTCCTCTTGCTCCGCCTTTTTTAACGCCTCGATGACATCCTCGCCTAGCTCGAAATTCGCTGATATGCACAGCCCGGTGATGGCAGAGATTATTTGGCTGGCTGGTATTTCTTTCATTTCCGTTCTGATTACCTGTCATTCAGTTGGGTGGGTAGAACCTGGTGAAAACCGGAGTGAAACCCACCGACTTGTCTATTCTCCCGCCCAATTCATTTGCGGTGGGTTACGCTTCCGATAAATCGGA
>JAUYDN010000211.1 GCA_030691775.1 Dehalococcoidia bacterium | reverse complement strand
CGCCATGATAGATTGGACTTAACATTGTCTTAACAATTACGTTCTAATATGATAAAAGAAGAGTTCCAGGGAGTTAATATGATGGCGCGCATAGTCCTGGTGGTCGATGACGATGTTAAAACCGTGGAGCTGGTAAAGCTTTATCTCCACCGCGACGGCTATAAAGTGCTCACGGCTTATGACGGTACGGAGGCATTGAACCTCGCGAGACAGGCACGTCCCGACCTGGTTGTACTCGACCTGATGTTACCCGGAATAGACGGGCTACAAATATGCCGTACGTTGAAAGAAGAATCGGATGTACCGATTATCATGCTCACTGCCAGGACTACGGAAGACGATAAGCTGGAAGGGCTTGACTGCGGTGCCGATGACTACGTGACCAAGCCGTTCAGCCCGCGTGAGCTTGCCGCCAGGGTCCGGGCGGTGCTCAGGCGTCTGCCGGAGGAAACTCTACAACGGGGTCCGGTGGAAATCACCCGGGGTGAACTTGTTTTAAACTTCTATAAAAGGCAGGCGTCCATTTCCGGAAAGCCCCTGCACCTGACCCCGGTCGAGTTCAAACTTTTGGGCGTGCTGGCAAAAGAACCCGGGAGAGTTTTCAGCCGGGCGCAGTTAATCGAGATGGTCTTCGGGTGGGACTTCGATGGCTTTGACCGCACCGTCGATGTGCACATTCTGAATTTGCGCCGCAAGCTGGAACCCGACCCGAGTCATCCCATGTACATCCAGACGGTTTATGGTGCTGGTTACCGGTTCGAGAGTGCCGGATGATACACCGATTGCAGTTCCGTCTCCTGCTCGCTTTTATCCTGGTGATACTGGTAGTCACGGGGACGATACTTGTGTTCGTGGTACGGAATACCGGTAGCGAGCTCCAGCAGTTCGACCGCCGCGCCGAACAGAACCGGGCGACCGGGCTTGGATTCCTGCTTACCCGCTACTATGCCCTCATCGGGAGCTGGGAAGGCATTCAATTACTGGTCGAGCAAATTGGCGTTTCGGAAGAAGAACACATCGTCGTGACTGACGCCGATGGGATTCTGGTAGCGAATTCACGGGGAAGTTCCCTGGGAAAACAGTATCATACCACCGCCGAAGGGACACCTCTCTTTACGCCCAGGTTTTTACCCCGCGGAGGCACACCTCTGGCGCCGCCACAGGGTAAAAAAATCGGGACGCTCTATATTAATCCGGAAAGTAAGCCCACCCTGACAAGACATCTGGCAGAAACGATAAACCGGTTTCTCCTCTGGGGTGGTCTGATTGCGGTCGTCATCGCCCTGTTGCTGACATTCGTGTTATCGCGGCGGATACTGGCTCCCGTGCGTGCTCTCACCGCTACCGCCAGAAAACTCGGAGAGGGAGACCTGTCACAGCGCGTGCAATCTCAAGATAAAGGCGAGCTGGGGGAACTGGCACAGACGTTCAACGCGATGGCGAGTGAGCTGGAGCGCTCGGAAAAGCTCCGCCGGAACCTCGTTGCGGATACCGCCCACGAAATCCGGACCCCACTCTCTAACATCCGCGGTTACCTGGAAGCAATCCTTGACGGAGTGGTAAGTCCGGACGAGGCAACCATCAGCTCGCTCAACGAGGAGGTGGCTCTGCTTTCTCGCCTGGTAGAAGACCTCCAGGAACTGGCGCTGGCGGAAGCAAAAGAGCTGAAACTGGTGATACAACCGGAAGATATTTCTGCAATCATAAACCAGTCGGTCGTTTCCATGCAGGGGCAAGCCGCATCGAAAGACATCACTCTGAAAGCCGAACTGCCGGAGAGACTGCCGCTTTGCGCTATCGATGCCGGGCGCATCGGGCAGGTATTACGTAACCTTCTTACAAATGCGGTCACCCACACAACATCGGGCGGTGCCGTTACCATTACTGCCACACCTTCCGGCAACCAGGTTGAAGTGTCGGTTACCGATACCGGAGACGGCATTCCCGCAGAAGAGCTTGCCAATATTTTCGAGCGTTTTTACCGCGTGGACAGGTCTCGCTCCCGGCGGACAGGTGGCAGTGGACTGGGTCTGACCATCGCCCGGCGACTGGTGGAAGCACACGGTGGAAGGATAACCGCCGAAAGTCAGCCAGGCAAAGGCAGCCGCTTCACTTTTGCGGTCCCCGTGACCGCGACCTTAATTACTTCTTAATAACCGCCTGCCATACTTTTTTTGGTGTTTGTCGGTTGGCAACTGGTTTTTGGGTGGAGAAAAGGGGACTTGGAGCTTGTTTCCTTCGACCTTCGCTCAGGACAAGTCTTGATTATTGGAATTTCTGCCCTTTGGGCAGAGTGGCTAACTGGTTTTTGGGTGGAGAAAAGGGGACTTGAAGCTTGTTACTTGGCATTTGGAACTTCTGTCCTCTGGGCAATGTTGGAACCTGGTTATTGGGGATTGGGAAAAGGGGACTTGGAGTTTGTTACTTGGCATTTGGAACTTCTGCCCTTTGGGCAGTGTCGCGTCCCTGGAGCGATTCGAACGCTCGACCCGCTGCTTAGAAGTTATGCAACGAGCCTTTCCGGCCTACTGAGCAGGCACGGAACCCTTCCCCCGATTTCCATCGGGTCAGTGTGACAAAGAAAAACACTTTTGGGGCAAAGCCCGAAGAGGACGCCGAAGCGTTC
>JAUYDN010000116.1 GCA_030691775.1 Dehalococcoidia bacterium | reverse complement strand
AATCGGGGTTGTCATTCTGGAGCGGAGCGAAGAATCTCAGGGAGGGGTAGGCGACCCCATGATTCAACTCCCCTCCTCCAGATTCTTCGTCGTCCCGATAAGGAATAAAGGAATTATCGGGACTCCTCCAGAATGACAATAGGCGTTACTGAACACTCTCGGTAAATACTCGCACGACCGCGCCCGGTGGAGGTAGAAAATGATGACCGACCAGGAAAAACCGCAGGCAGACATTCCGACGGCAAAGGGCACCACGGAAAAAGTGGCTGACTTCGTCGTCGGTACAGGCTATCGCCAGATTCCGGCGGAAGCAATCAGGCTGTCGAAACAGGCGATTCTCGACAGCCTGGGTTGTGCGCTTGCCGGGTCCGGAGAGCCGGCAGTGGAAATAGTGACCCGCTACGTAAAACAGCTCGGGGGCAGACGCGAGGCCGGGGTCATTGCCAGAGGGTTTAAAACCAGCGCTCCGTTCGCCGCACTCGTCAACGGCACCATGACGCACGTGCTCGATTATGACGATGTCGCCGACAGCTGGTGGGGACATCCTACGGTGGTGCTGATGCCCGCAGTACTGGCACTAGCAGAAAAAGAGAGGCTCTCCGGGGAGTCCGTCCTCGAGGCATATGTACTGGGCTTCGAGGTCGGGTCAAGACTGAACCGGGGGCTGGGAATCGGCTACTACCAGGCAGGCTGGCACTCGACCATCGTAGCCGGGACAATGGCAACTGCCGTAGCCGCCGCGAAGCTGATGCACCTCAAGCCCCACGAGGTGCGGGTAGCGCTGGGTATCGCCGCATCGTTAGCGGGCGGGCTGAAACGGAATTTCGGCACGATGACCAAGTCATTTCATGCCGGGACTGCCGCGCAGAACGGCATCATCGCGGCGCATCTCGCGGCAGACGGCTTCACCGCAGACGATAGTATCATCGAGGCGCCCCAGGGTTATTGCCAGATGTATAGCCATAATTACAATCTCGATAAAATCTCGGGACTGCTGGGGTCGCCCTTCGATATCGTCTCTCCCGGGCTCTCACTCAAGCCCTATCCTTGCTGTCGAATTATGCACGAAAGCATCGATGCTATCCTTTCCCTTGTTCACGAACGCGATATCAGAGCCGCCGATATTGCCGAAGTGCGGTGCCGCACCAGCCCCGCAGTACCCGTCCAGCTTTACTACCATCGACCGCAAACCGGCCTCGAGGGTAAGTTCAGCATCGAATATTGCATGGCGGCGGCAGTCCTCGACCGCGAGGTAAAGCTGGCGCAGTTTGAGGACGAACGGGTACAAAAGAGGGACGTCCAGGAGCTTCTACAAAAAGTGCGTTATGACCATCCCGAGGGTGTGGACTGGGCAAAGGCTCCATTGCCGCAAGCAGTCACCATAAGGCTCAGGGATGGACGGGAATTCTGCCGAGAAATCCAGCGTGCGAAAGGCGACCCGGCGAATCCTCTCTCCGAGCAAGAGCTGACCGATAAGTTCCGCGATTGTGCGCAGCGGGTGCTGTCTCCCGCCGGAGTTGAGCGGTGTGTTGAGATGGTCTCAGGCATGGAAAAACTGAAAGACATCACGCCACTTATGCGCTTGCTCACCGGTGCTGGCTGATGACCCTGAAATGACAAGCCGTTGGTTACTCTTTTAACGCCCGGTGAATCTGGGTTTCCGCTTCTCCAAGAACGCCTTTTGCCCTTCCTTCAGGTCTTCGCTGGACATTGCCTGCGCCTGGAGCTTGCGCAGTTCGTCCTCGTCCTCCGGGTTGAGCTTCTGGTACTTGAGAAGCCGGGCGATTGTTGTTTTCGTACCGCTGACCGAAAGAGGAGCGTTCCCGGCGATTTCCCCTGCCAGGTCATAGGTGAATTTAACCAGCTCCCCTGCCGGTCGCACGTGGTCGACGAGACCTATCTCCAGCGCCCTCTGCGCATCGATGAGGCGCCCGGTGTAAAAAAGTTCTTTAGTCTGTGAAACCCCCACCAGGTTCAAAAACTTCTGGAGACCCTGAGGGCTATAGACTACACCCAGTTTGGCGGGTGTAATCCCCAGCCGGGCACCTTCCGCAGCGAAGCGCAGGTCGCAGGTTGCGGCTAGCTCGAGGCCAGCCCCGACGGCGTAGCCAAAAATCATGGCAATCACGGGATAGGGAAAGCCAGAGACACTGTTCATACCGTACGCCAAGGGATTACGTCGCGGACCTGTTAGCTCCTGGTCGCTGGCGCCGCCGATACGACCAATATCGTATCCGGAAGAGAAAGCCTCTTCTCCGGCGCCACGGATGACCACCAGGCGCGTTTGCCCATCCTCTTTGAGCGCGTTGAGTGCGTCACCCAGCTGGAGCAGGGTTTCCGGGTTCATGGAATTGCGCTTCTGCGGCCGGTTGATAATGAGCGTGCAGATATTTTCCTCTTTCTTTACGACGACCAGTTCCTCAGCCAAGGTAGTCTCCTTTCTCTGGTAAAACACAACCTGCAGATATTACGTTGATGTTCGCTTCCTTATTACGAAGAGCATTAAGTAGAGATTACATCTTGTAGGGTGGGTTAGTCCGGTTTCAAGGGGTGTCGGCTTTCAGATTTCGCAAGGACGTAACCCACCACAAATCGTCTTCTGCAAACATGATAGCTAATGCGAATTAGCTTACTCGACCTCACTCTGCGCGTATAGTCTTAAGTTTAGTTCCCCACCGTTGCCAATGTATTGACATATGATTAAACATCTGTTATATTATCCCTTAGAAAATAGCAGGTGTGAATCAACATGGAAGACAAAAGTATCAAAAAGCTACGGCTACAGTTTGCTCTCTCCCAGGAGAGGTTTGCCCGGCTTCTAGGTGTCTCGCTTCAGACGGTGAGGCGCTGGGAAAGCGGTCTCACCAGACCACTGCCCATTATTAGCCTCAAACTGGAGGAGCTGCAAAGACAAGTCAATAAGGAGCAACGCAAAGGAGGAGGTGCTGCCATGAGCGAAAAAGGAAAGCCCGGGGAGGGGATTGAATTCAGTCTTGGTGGGCTGTTTAGAGGGATGGGAAGCCTCTTTGACGTGGTTTCCAAAATGACCGAGGAAGGTAAAGAGGAATACAGCCGCACCGGCGAAGTAGACGCCTTAGGCGGGAAGGCGAAAGCTGTGTATGGCTTCAGCATCAGGATGGGGCTGGGGGGAAAGCCGGTTATTGAGCAGTTTGGAAACATTAAGGCAACCGAAGACGGCGCAGTGGTCGCGGAGGTGCGTGAACCGCTGGTGGATGTGCTCGATGAAGGCGACCATGTGGTGGTGCTCGCCGAACTTCCCGGTGTGGAGGAGAAGGATATTCATCTGGAGGTGAAAGACGACATCCTGGAGCTGACGGCTGAGGCAGGGGATAGAAAATACAGCAAAGAAGTTTTGCTTCCCTCTGAGGTTGAGGCTGATACTATGGAGTCCGCCTATAGAAATGGCATCCTTGAGATAAAGCTGAGGAAGAAGAAATAAATTCTGGTGCTTGACAGTATGAGTAGGGACGTGCAAAATGTTGTGTAAGAGGGGCGCTGAGTATCAAGCGGTCTTGTGGCGGGACTTGCTTAACAGAAGAGTATACCTGCCTGCGTTGGTGTAGAATACCATTATCATCAAAACTGAATAAGGCGGCTTTGCATGGTGAAAACCGTAGATGAGAAGTTCAGGATAGTCATTGAGAAAAACACCTTCTATTTCTTCAACCGACGCTTTGAAGAGACGTATGAAGGCTATTTGAACTCAATTAGAGAAACCTTGCTTGTTCTCAAAAACGAAGTTGAGACGAAAGGACTAAAGAAAGAGACTTTTGAGCGGCTTCTTGCCGAGAACGACAACGGCTTGACTGCACTACTCGCGCTGACTGGCTTCTCAAACGAATCTTTGAAACGCCTGATAACGCTCATCCGAGTCGTGGACAATCGCCCTTTGGCAAAACTATCGCTCAAGGAAAAGTGGCATCAGCCCGAAGACTTGGAAAACATCAAGGAATGGTCAGACGCCACAATTGCGCGAAGACTCCGCGACAATGAACATTTCAGAGCAGGCATCGTCAACATATTCTTTGAAGGCGCGACACTGCCTTTTCTTGCAAGCACCGTTCCGCTTTTTGAGTTGAAGAAATTGAGCATCTCAAAATTGCAATTCGACATCCCCGCAATGATTGATACGCTGGTGAGATACAAGGAGAAAGGTTCGTATTCGGGGCTGAAAGAAAAGAATCCCGAAACAGTTGTCGCAGACTTGCTGGAAAGTTTGGGCTTGACCTATGAGACGGGCGACTTGGGCGAGTTGATAAAGAACGCGCGAAACACAAAGCGGACAATGGACTTTATCATCCCGAACAAAGAGAATCCGCGTATCATTGCGGAAAGTTCGTTTTTAGTGACGACTTCATCGGGGCAAGGCGACAAGTCGAAAACCGAGATTTCGATTCGGCAACTTATCAAACTGCATTATCCGAGAGCAAAGTTCATTGGCTTTGTAGATGGTATTGGCTGGTATGTTCGCAAAGAAGACCTCAAGCGCATGGTAGCCGCTTACGAAGACGTATTCACTTTTCACAGAGACGAATTAGCCCGCTTTGAGAATCTATTACGGGCGGAGTTTGGTAAAAATGCTTGAAAAATACTTGAATAGGATTACACAAGGCGATTGCTTGACGCTGTTACGAGATATTCCCGATAACAGCGTTGACGTTACTTTTGCAGACCCGCCTTTCAATCTCAAAAAGAAATACAACAGCACAAAAGACAGCCTCGCACTTCAAGAGTATCTTGACTGGTGCGAGCAGTGGATTAGCGAAATGGTGCGCGTCACCAAGCCAACAGGTTCTGTTTTCCTGCACAACATCCCCAAGTGGCTAACCTATTACACCGCTTTTCTCAATAAGATTGCTCATTTCAAGCATTGGATTTCATGGGACGCGCCAACGTCACCAATGGGTAAAACTTTGCAACCCTCTCACTATGGCATTTTGTTTTACGCAAAGGATGTGAAGCAAAACAAGTTTTACGAAATCCGTTACCCGCATAAACGGTGCCGCAAGTGCGACTATCTTCATAAAGATTACGGCGGCAAAAAAGGGATGTTGCACCCATTCGGCCCCCTGCTCTCTGATGTTTGGACGGATATTCACCGCGTAAAGCACAATAAATATCGTGACGACCATCCTTGTCAATTGCCTATTCATTTGCTTGAGCGGGTAATTCTCATGTCAACCGACGAAGGCGATATAGTGTTGGACCCGTTTTCTGGAACAGGCACAACGGCATTGGCGGCTAAACGGCTAGGGCGTAACTTTATTGGGCTTGAACTCGATAAAGAGTATGTGCAAATATCCGAGAATAAATTACGCCAAGAAGAACCGAATTCAAAGATAGGTAATGTGTGGGTCAGTTTCTTCCTAGATAAGATTGCTACTTTACGCGACATAGATTGGGAAGAACTATCACAATACTACGTTATCCCAGAGCCTATCGAAGATATTGACCATACGGCTATCGTTGCGAAGAACGATAAGCCAAACGGATACACCCCGAAGAAAAACGTGCAGATGGTAGATTTGCCGCTGTTCAGAGAACTAAAAGAGAAGAGCGAGGCGAGCCGCCAGTAAAGCCACTGGCAGGACACTATGGAAGCTGTTTAGGTAGCCACCATAGCTAATTCAGCAATCGGGACATATCTAGGTGGTACGGGGCAGCTTTTCAAATAGAGCGGGCTGCCGAGGCTGAGTATCAAGTGGTCTTACGAGGAGAAAGGAAATGGTACAAGTAGGAAGCGAGGCTTTAACCCTAAGAGTGGCTGAGGCTCTGGCGAAGGACGTGGGTCGGGCAATGGCAAGGCTAGACCCCCAGGATATGACCAGAATAGGGGCTGAGGTGGGAGATATCATCCAGCTCACTGGTAAGAGACCGACTGTTGCCAGGGTCATGCCGGCCTACACTCAGGACCGGGGCAAAGGCACCATCCAGATAGATGGCATTACTCGTGAGAATGCCCAGGCTGGCTTAGGCGAGAAGATTGAGGTTCAGAGAACAAGCCATGAGAGTGCCAATACGATAGTCCTCGCCCCGGTGACCCCATCGAGCGCTTTTGTGAAAGAAAAGGATAGGAAATATCTCGCGAGGTTGCTCGAAGGACTGCCGATGACACCGGGAGACAAACTAAGGGTCACCCTTCTTGGCAGCCGCTACCAGGAGTTCTTAGTGGCGGATGCCAGCCCGAAGGGCGCCGTGGTGGTTGGTCCACTTACTACTATCAAAGTGAAGGGCGAGGTCACAACTGGCAAGGGGAAGACCGGGATTACCTACGAGGATATCGGTGGACTCCAGAAGGAGATTCAGCGGATAAGGGAGATGATCGAGCTCCCGTTAAAATACCCCGAGGTCTTTGAGAGGCTCGGGATAGACGCCCCCAAAGGGGTACTCTTGCACGGTCCGCCGGGGTGCGGGAAAACGTTAATTGCCAGAGCGGTGGCCAATGAAACCGACGCCTATTTCCTTCATCTAAGCGGGCCGGAAGTCATTCATAAATTCTACGGGGAGAGCGAAGCTCATCTGCGGGCTATCTTCGAGAAGGCAGAGGAGAACGCCCCGGCTATCGTCTTCCTCGATGAGATTGACGCCATTGCCTCCAAGAGGGAGGAGGTCAGGGGTGACCAGCAGGTGGAGAGGAGAGTTGTCGCCCAGCTTCTAGCCTTGATGGACGGCCTGAAATCGAGAGGACAGGTCATTGTTATCGGAGCCACCAATATACCCAACGTGCTCGACCCAGCTCTCAGGAGACCGGGAAGATTCGACCGTGAAATTTCCATAAGCATCCCCGACAAGAATGGAAGAC
>JAUYDN010000039.1 GCA_030691775.1 Dehalococcoidia bacterium | reverse complement strand
CCGCGACATGACAGCCGGCGGCAATCTCCTCCACGTGGGGTAAGGCAATCTCCGCGAGTTTAGAACCATCCAGGGGTACGACAATCTTGTTATACGCCATGTCTCTCTCCTCCCTCTTTCTCCAAACACCCGTGAACAGTTAATAGTGAACAGTTTTCAGTTTATTAGTGTTTAGAGTTTAGATATTAGGATTTATTCTGTGAGTCCTATTATAGAGCATTGCGCGAGGAATGCAAATATGTTTTTGTTGATATTATGGAAAATTACGTAAGGGAACGTAAAAAGTTCGGAGCTAATTACATTCTTGAACTGCAATCTACATTTTGATACAATCCAGAACGAACTTATCTTTTCCATTTAAAGATAAACGGTTCTCTGGGGGCATGTTATGGAAGAAGTAAAACCTCTAAGCTACCCGATAAATGATTTCTTCAATTGGCACAAACGGCAGGAGCTAGTGCTTCAACCAAAGTTCCAAAGGAGGCAGGTCTGGAGCGAAAAGGCAAGATCTTATTTAATAGATACCATATTAAGAAGATTACCCATCCCAAAACTGTATATGCGCGAAATGATCGATATGACCGGACACAGAACAGTCCGCGAAATAGTGGATGGTCAACAACGAATGTCCACTGTAATAGATTACATTAGCGGTAAGTTCTCTGTAAACAAAGCCCAAAACGAAGATTATGGCGGACTTCATTTTCATGAATTACCAAAGGACGTCCAGGAGAAGTTTCTCCGTTACCGTTTTTCAGTTGACTTGTTAGAGGGTGCTACAGATAGAGACGTTTTGGAAGTATTTTCAAGAATCAATTCTTACACTATTACTCTCAACGCACAAGAGAAACGCAATGCTAAGTTTGTAAGCCCATTCAAGAGGACCATTTATGACTTAGGCTTCGAACATTATCGATTCTGGCTCGACAACAAGATTATGACAAATCAAAACATAGCCCGCATGCTTGAAGCCGAATTGGTTTCAGAACTTGTAATTGCTATGCTAGCAGGTTTCCAATCAGGTAAGAAGACGATTAACAAATATTATTTAAAATACGAAGAAAATGAATTTACCCAACAAGAGCGAATCATACAGCGATTTAGATCAACGATAGACCAGATTGCTATGATTTTTGAAAATCACCTTTCCAAAACCAACTTCAAAAGAAAACCTTTATTCTATAGCCTATTTTGCTTCATATTTGACGCGAAATTCGGACTACCAGGACAGAATAGTCAAAGGCTCATTTTCGAAGGTGAAATGCTAAAAACAATACAAAGAATCTTATTCGAAATGGATAAAGAGATAACGGTAAACTGGAAAAATCCTAACGATATATTCCTACATTTCATCAGAGTGTCACAAAAATCTACGGCAGACCTTGGTTCCAGACGCATAAGACATGACTTCATATGGAAATACATAATATCTCGATTACGATGACCTATGTCGATATGTAAAATACAATTCATACTACCGATCCTAGAAAAGAGGATAAATGGCTGCCTCAATTTGGCACAAAAAGCTGATTCCATGTATTATCGCAAAAGAGCAAAGAACTATGTACCTGTAACTCAGCAACAAAAACAAGTGATGACAGAACTAGCTTTTTTACATTTGTTTCTTGCGTGGGAAGATTTTCTTGAGCAAAGTTTTATACGTTATATGTGCGGTGCTACCACTTCAGTTGGTTATTCTCCAAAGCGTTTCATCTCTCCTACCGCACTCTCCCATGCACTTCAGATTGTACAAACTAGAAACCGCTCATACGCAGACTGGACAGATATTGATGAAGTAATGAATCTTGCTAGATTGTACTTTGCTAACGGTGATCCATACGATTCTGCTCTTAGACCTATGTTGGTAGACTTCAAGCATATGAACACCATTAGAAACAGTATCGCCCACCGGTCAGGAACTTCCCAAACGAAATTACGTGATACTACGCGCGGTCTCGTCGGTTATTTACCTCGTAAATTAACTGCTGGAGTGTTACTGATGACACTCGTACCCACTGAGAATATTACTTTCCTCGAAAAGTACTGTCATTTAGTTCGTGTAGCAGCGCAAAGAATAATAAGGTCAACGTCTGCGAATCCTCTTCTTTAATAGATGTAGCCTTTTAACATACATAGCTAATATTTTTGATATAATAATTCTTTGGGAAAATCGTCGTAGCATGACCAAACTGCTTGAGTATCAAGGGAAACAGCTTCTCAAAGCGCAGGGGATTGCCGTGCCGTAGGGTACCGTGGAGCAACACCGCAGGAGGCTTATGAGGTGGCGACCTTGGTGGAACCAGTGCAAGCTGTCGTTCCCGTATCAAATACGGGACAGGTTCTTCGGGAGCGCTGGGGGACGGACTCCTCCAGCATGACAGCCTAAAACTGGAAGCTGACCGCTGAATGCTTATAGCTAAATGCTAACAGCTAACTACTTCCCCGTGTAATCGTAAAACCCTTTACCCGTCTTGCGCCCCAGCCTGCCCTGTTTTACCAGCTTCTCTATTACGGACGAAGGCTTGTTGCGCGGGTCTTTAGTCTGCTCGTACACCGCTTTCTGTGTCAGGTAGACCACATCCAGCCCGATGAAGTCCATTAAAGCAAAGGGCCCGATGGGGTGCCCCAGCCCTAGCGTCATGCTCTTATCGATGTCCTCTTTAGAAGCTACCTTCCTATCGAGCAGTTCCAGCGCCGCCCTGTTCAACGCTTCCAATAAATAGTTGAAGATAAAACCGGGTGTGTCTTTGGCAACGAGCACTTCTTTGCCAAGCGACCTGCCAAATGCTACCACTGTCTTCAGCGTTGCAGGACTTGTAGTTTCAGCGCGCACGACCTCGATGAGCTTAGCAGGCGGGACCGGCGCCAGGAAATGCATCCCGATTACCTTCCCCGTCCGCTTGGTCGCCGCCGCCAGTTCTGCAATACGGATAGTGGATGTATTGCTGGCGAGGATGGTTCGTTTCGCACAGATTTCATCCAGCCGGGCAAATATCCGCTTTTTCAAGAGGATGTCTTCCGGCACCGCCTCGATGACGATATCACGGTTCGCCATGTCTTCGATTTTCGTGGTGCCCTTAATACGCGCTAATACAGTAACTTTTTCCGTTTTAGTCCGGCGGCGCTTTTCCACATCGCGGCTGAGGAAGTAATCGATTGTCGCCAGACCACGTTTGAGGCAGTCCTCGCTGATATCCTGGGCGAGTATATCGTAGCCAGCCTGCGCGCAGACCTGCACGATGCCGGCACCCATAAACCCGCAACCGCTGACCCCAATCTTTTTAATCTCCGTGACACACCTCCAGGTTGGTTTTACAGGTCCGGGATGTTTCCCAACCTATCGAAAGTATACTTACCTTTGGTCTTGATGCCGGAAAGACGCTTGGCGATATTCTTCACCTGCTCCACATTATAGCTTCCCAGTATGGCGATTTGCTCCATTCTCGGTGAGCCGCCGCCATGAACACCGGCATACTGGCTGACTCCCGCATGCTCCGAACAGGTAATATCCTGTACCCAGCGGAAGGCGCGGTGCTGGTCTTCCACCGGCACTTTAGGATTGCGCATCATATACTTTTCCAGGTATTTTTTAGTCTCTTCACTATCCCAGTCGCCCTCGCGCGGTAGAGTCGCCGGCATTCCACCCGCCAGGTCGGCGACGACATCATACTCATGGTAAATATTAAGACCAGCGTGCCGGCGGCTTACGTTGCAGAAGACGATGTCCGGAATAAACGTGCCCGACCCGGAGCGGGTCCCATTGATTGCGGCGGCGATACCCGTTCCATAGCACAACTCCGAGGTGCATATCATCTCGACGAGCCGGTCGCCAACGTGCGACTTGCCCTCGATGCCGTTGCACTCTGCCATCAACGCTGCCGCCCCCATCAGCACATCGGTCATCGCTGGTTTACAGCCTGTATAGCTGTGGCGGTGGTATAGCGCAAAGAGTAAAGCAAGCTGACTACCAATATCGTGCTCGCCGTTGAGAAAAACATGCTCCCACGGTACAAAGACATTATCAAACACGGTCAATGAATCTGCACCACCGTAAGGACCCGGTGCTCCGAGAGCTTTGTGAGTGTTAAACGCTGTGGCACTGACAATCTGTTTTACGCCATCGGCATCTGCCGGTACCACGCAGGAAATCGCCCAGTCCTTTTCATCGGCGAGGAGACGGCGGGTAGGAATGACCGGAATCCACTCCACCACAGGTGCGTAGGAATTGTGTACTTTGGCGCCGCGGATAACGATACCATCGCTGAGCGTTTCCACCCTGTGGACATAAAGGTCGGGGTCAAGCTGTTCGCCGGGACGCTGGGGACGGTTACCTTTTACATCCGTCTGAGCGCAACAGGCACTACCATCGTTTTCCTGGAAATCCTTGAGCCAGCTCAGGAACCGTTTGTTGTATTCGGTGCCATATTTCTGGTCGGCTTCCCAGCTCGAGACCGAATTGGCATTCGTGGAATCGATACCCATACACCGCCCGATACAACCACCCACCTGGTGACAGGTGATGCGGGTCATCTTTTGCTTGGTGAGCAGGTCCGTGACGCTCTGGTGGATATGGCAAAAACGGTTGATTGTCTTGCCGGTTAGATGGGATTTGGCGGTTAACACATCCCGGTAATCCTTAAGCTCCGGGTCGTCGACCATGTCGTAGGTCTTGGCGATGATATTGACGGCGCCTTCTATCTTCGGGTCGTCCCTCCCGATTAAGTTGCCATTCATGTAAACGTTCCGCTTCATTTTACTCAATCTTTTCCTGTATTCCGTAGAAGTAATCATTCCACACGCCTCCTTTATATTTCCGTTATCAAGAAAACACCGTTTGGTTACGATGTTGGGTACGATTGGCGCAATTGTGTACGCTAGAAACATTCATGATGACTGTTCTGGCACCGTGACATATGAAAACCTTTGCCTTTTTTGTCATTCCCGACCCCGCAGCTAGTGGAGTGTCTCAATAACAGCTTTACAATTCTGAATAAAAGATGCCAGTTCTTACACAGCGCCTCATCCCCCCGCATCAAGTGCGGGGCAGGCTCTTGCCCCTTCTCCGCAGAGAAGGGGCAGAACTCTTTTGAGAGGGGCTGACGCCCCTCTCAACTCCCTTGTGCAAGTTGGCGGTCATCTTGCTTGCCCACCGCTTTGCCACCATCATTTTCATATTCCATATGTGGCGCCACGCAACCCTTGTGTAATTGCCAAGTTATTTCGGAGACATTACGCTAGAAACGTTCATGATGACTGTTCTGGCACTATGACAATTGAAGGGATGTTTTTTATATTTCCCATAAACCCCAATAGGTTGCCCTCTGGATAATCAAGCCAGGTATCGATAGCTGAATGCTGATTGCTGAAAGCTTAAAGCCGATAGCTATTCTCTATTTCCCCTTATACTGCGGCGGTCGCTTCTGGGCAAAGGCACGGGCGCCCTCCATGAAGTCCTCGGTAGTGCGGATATATGCCGCCAGTTTTCTCTCGAATGCCAGCCCTTCTTCCAGGTTCATATCGTAGCCGCGTATCATGGCTTCCTTGGTTGCCCTGACGCCCAGCGGTCCGCGTGAAATGATGGTATTGGCAATTTCTTTAGCGGTGTCCATCAGTTTATCACGGGGCACCACGCGGCTGATAAGTCCGATTTCGAGAGCTTGCTGGGCATTGATGCGGTTGCCGGTGAGCAGGATTTCCGCCGCCCAGGCACGTGAAACAAAGCGTGGCAGTCTGATAGTGCCGCCGCCGCCCGCTATAAAACCGATGTTGATTTCCGGCTGACCGAACTGGGCATTATCCGCGGCAATCCTGATATCGCAGGTCAACGCCAGTTCACAACCACCCCCGAGACAAAAACCGTGAATCGCCGCGATAAATGGTTTCCAGATAGTGTCTGCGCGCACCGGTTTTTCCGGCACTCTGCCCTCCGCTTCAACATCGCCGGTAAAGGGACGGAAACCCTTGATATCTGCGCCGGCGCTAAAAGCCCTATCCCCTGCACCGGTCATGATTGCTACCCACAGGTCATCGTTATCACGGAAATCGACCATCGCCTGGTGCAAACCCATCTGTACGTCACCATTAAGCGCATTCAATGCCTCCGGACGGTTGAGGGTGATGTAAGCAATCCTACCTTCTTTAACATATTCGACAGCCGCCATTATTACCTCCAAATTTCTTCGTTCCGCCAGCAACCGTGACGTGGCTGAATTTTAACAGACCACTTAAAAATAAGTCAAACGAACGTAACGTTACGCCAGTTCCGCCTCGTCGTAAAGGTTAAACAGCTGTCACTTAAAAATTTCTTGTTCCAATTCCGCTTGACAAGCAATACTCTTGATGTTACAATGACCAGCTAAAGCCAGCCTGAAATTGACCGTATTACAGGCGTACATTAGAATAAAGGAGGGAGAACTCAGGGGCAAACACCAGCAGTTCGCGTACCCGGCATTCCTCCCAAAGCCGGGTGCATCGATGATAATTGAAAAGCCTCTGAGGTCAGCGAGTGAGATGACGACAGTAGTGAAAGACGAAAAAGTCCTGGAAGTAAAAAATCTGAGAACCTATTTTTACACTCAGGAAGGTGAAGTGAAAGCCGTTGACGGGCTTTCTTATTATGTGTCGAGAGGTGAGAGCGTGGGGCTGGTGGGCGAAAGCGCCTGCGGTAAGAGCGTGAGCGCTCTTTCTATCCTGCGACTCATACCGTACCCACCCGGCATCATCGTGGGTGGGGAAATTATTTTCCAGGGTAAAGACATCCTCAAATCCACGGAAGACGAAATGCGCGATATACGCGGCAACCGCATCGCGATGATCTTCCAGGAACCCACCACCTCCCTCAACCCGGTACTCACGGTCAGGACACAGATTTCCGAAGCACTGGAACTGCACCGTGGTATGGACAAAGTCGAAGCTCTGCAGGAGGTAATCAGGCTCCTCAAGCTCGTTGGAATTGCGGATGCGGAGCGCCGGGTCAACGAATATCCGTTCCAGTTCAGCGGCGGTATGCAACAAAGAATCATGATTGCCATGGCACTGAGCTGTAATCCCGCACTGCTCATCGCTGACGAACCGACAACTTCTGTAGACGTTACCGTTCAAGCACAGCTCCTGGAAATCATCGATGACCTCAGACGCCGGTTCGGAACGTCGGTTATCGTTATCACCCACAACCTCGGCATCGTTGCCCGTTATGTCGACCGCGTGAATGTGATGTACGCCGGCAGGCTGGTGGAGACGGCGGCGACTGAGGAGCTATATGCCAATCCGTTGCACCCTTATACCATCGGTCTGCTGGCATCCGTGCCGAGACTGGATAGCGAGCGTAAAAAGTCGCTGAGAATCATCAAGGGATTGCCGCCCAACCTGGCGCGCCTGCCGAGTGGGTGCGCTTTCCACCCCCGGTGCGATTACGCGATGGCAAAATGCCACGAGGAATACCCGCCAGTGGAAAAAGTGGGCGAAAACCACTACCGCGCTTGTTTCGCAGAACTGAGCAAGTTGAAGAGACCGCAGTAAATAGGAGAGGGTTTGGCATAAATGAAAGATAATCATTTAGTCGATGTAGAAAAGCTTTATATGTACTTCCCGGTAACTGCCGGCGTCCTTCAACGTAAAGTGGCTGATGTAAAAGCCGTGGACGGTGTTTCCTTCTATGTAATAAAAGGCGAAACACTGGGGCTGGTAGGGGAAAGCGGCTGTGGCAAGACCACCACGGGACGTTGCATCCTCCAGCTTTACGAAGGCTCGAAAGGAAAAGTGCTGTTCGAAGGTATCGACCTGACCAACCTGAAAAAAGAGCAGATGCGCCGCATGCGCCGCAATATGCAACTGATTTTCCAGGACCCGTTCGCCTCCCTCGACCCGCGCATGACTGCCGGTGAAATCATCGGTGAGCCGCTCAAGGTGCACGGACTTGCCCGAGGCAAGGAATACAAAGACCAGGTAGCGGAACTCTTCCGCATGGTGGAACTTGAGCCCTACATGGCGGACCGCTATCCTCACGAGTTCAGTGGCGGTCAGCGTCAGCGTATCGGCATCGCCCGAGCCCTGGCAGTGCGACCCAAGTTCGTGGTCTGCGATGAGCCGGTTTCTGCCCTGGACGTGTCTATCCAAGCACAGATTATCATCCTGCTGGAAAAACTGCGCGATGAGCTGGGGCTTACCTACCTGTTCATTGCCCATGACCTCTCCGTGGTGCGCAATATCAGCGACCGTGTCGCTGTGATGTACCTCGGGAAAATCGTGGAAATCACCCAGGCGGACGAGCTTTACGCCAACCCGCTCCATCCTTACACCGTCGCCCTGCTTTCAGCCGTACCTATCCCCGACCCAAAGGTTGACCGGGGACGGAAGCGCATTATCCTGCGCGGCGATGTGCCCAGCCCCATCAACCCGCCGCCCGGATGCCGTTTTAATCCACGGTGTTACCAGGCAACTGATATTTGCAAAGAGAAAGAGCCGGAATTAAGAGAACTTACGCCAGGAAGCGAGCACTGGGTATCCTGCCACCTGGTGCAATAGGCTGTTGACATAAGACCTGCCCGCCGGACAAACGCAGATAATTCCCTGCCGTAAATGCCTGTGGTGAAGCTGAACCACAGGAACACTACCGTTTCCCTATTAATTCCGTTATAATGAATATAAGTAAAGGAACGTATGCCCAGACCAACAAAACAAGCTCAGCGAAGAACCCCCGGTAAAACAACCGAAACCTCACCCCAGGATAAGAACCAGCGAAGCAAACGAAACACCATTATTACCGCGCTGGCTATTGGTTTGGTTATCGCCGCCGTGGCGGGTATCGGTTATTACCTTATCTATGTAATGCCGTTCCAGCGCGTCATTCTCAAGGTCGATGACGACGTGATAAAAATCGATTATTTCCTGAGGCGCGTGCTGACCAATCCTGGCGGGGAAGATATCTTTGGTACTTTGCAGTCAGTGACGAACGAGGTCATCATCGCACAAGAAGCGCCGCGATACGGCATCACCGTGACGCCACAGGATTTAGATGCTTATCTGCGGGATATTGCGAAAGGCGAGAGTGAGTCCATCACCGATGCGGAGTACCGGGAATGGTACCGTCAACGGCTCAATGCCAGCTTGCTTTCCGAAAAACGGTTCCGCGAGTTGGTTGCGGTCTCATTACAACAACAACAGCTGGCAAAGCTGATGGCGGCGCAGGTCCCCAACACGGCGGAACAGGGCCATCTCTGGGTTATTCTGGTCAATTCCTATGACGAAGCGGTCAAGGTGAAACAAAGAGCGGATAACGGCGAGGTTTTCGCCAACCTTGCCAAAGAGCTCTCAATCGACGGTTCGACAAAAGAAAATGGCGGCGAGGTCGGCTGGCTACCTTTTGATATACTCGACTCTCGGTTCGCCTCCACAGTGGCTGCTCTTGAAATCGGGAAAGCCAGTGAGCCGTTAATGAACGACCAGGGGTCTGACCAGAAGCCGCAGAATTTTATCATCTTTTTGGTCTCCGAAAAATCACTGGACAGAGAGGTCCTGCCGGAGCATCTTGAAGTCCTCAAGGCAAAGGCTTTTTCCGACTGGCTGAATGAACAGATGTCCGTTAAGAAAATCACGTTCCACGGACTCGGTGGTGGCGGATTCGATTCCGAAACAAATGCCTGGCTGACCTACCAGGTCCAGAGACTGCGGCGGGGTATCAGCGGTAAGACTGCGGAAGAGACCGCCGCTCCAAAGGGACAACAGCCGTGATACGCGTCCAGAACCTTACGAAGTATTATGGCGAGCGTCTCGCTGTGGACAATATCAGCTTCGAGGTGAGCAAAGGGCAAATCGTAGGCTTGCTGGGTCCTAACGCCGCCGGCAAAACCACCACGATGCGTATTCTCACGGGTTACCTGATGCCCACGCGCGGCGATGCCTACATCGCCGATTGCAATATGACAACCGATTCACTGGAAGGCAGACGGCACATCGGCTACATGCCGGAATCAATCCCTCTCTACACCGATATGAAAGTACGTGATTACCTCACCTTCTTCGCCCGGCTGAGAGGGCTGGACGCTGAACGCACCCGTAAACGTATCGATGATGTGGTCGAGATTTGCCACCTTGAAGAATATATCGATGTTATCGTGGGCAAACTGTCCAAGGGGTTCCGACAGCGTGTCGGTATTGCCCAGTCAATCATCCACGACCCCGAAGTGTTGATTCTGGATGAACCAACGGTGGGCATCGACCCCATCCAGGTCGCCCAGACAAGAAATCTTATTAAAGAGCTGGGGAAAGAACACACCGTCCTCGTTTCCACCCACATCCTGCCGGAGGTAAGCATTATTTGCGAGCGGGTTATCATCATTCACCGCGGTAAAATTGTGGCGGAAGATAATATCGAAAACCTTTCCGCCATTCTGCGTGGCTCACGGCGCATCAAGGTTGAAGTAAGAGGACCTGCGGATAAGATTGCGGACGCCCTGAGGCGTGTTCCCGGCGTCAAACGCGTGGCGCGTGAAGGTAACTATTACATCGTGGAATCACCGGCGGAGGTTGACCCGAGGTCAAAGATAACGGAAACCGTGGTCAAGAACGGCTGGAACCTCCTTTCCGCGGAGACAATCGAGATGAGCCTGGAGGAAATCTTTTTGCAGTTAACCACGAATCACGAGGAGACGGAAGAGTGAGAAACGTCTGGCTCATCGCGGGTAAAGAGTTCCGCTCCTACCTCACCTCACCGATGGCATATATCGTCACCTTTATTTTCCTGGTTCTGAGCGGAGTCTTCTTCGTGCTCTACCTGACTCTGGGCAATTACAACGATACCAGCATCCGCGGTTTTGTCGACCCGCTGGCAGTTTTCGGTGTTCCCGCGCCCGGAAATGTGTTGCTCCTCGTCTTCGGGATAGTGCTCACGATGCGCACGATGGCTGAGGAAAAGAAACTGGGCACCTGGGAACTGCTGCTGACCTCCCCGGTCCGAGATGTGGAAATAGTCACCGGTAAATACCTGGGCAGTATGGGTATTATGCTGGGCATGCTCGTCCTCACGCTCTACTACCCTCTACTCATTATTGGCTACGGCGACCCGGACATCGGGCCTATCTGGACGAGCTACCTGGGTTTACTCCTGCTGGGAAGTACGGTGGTATCCGTGGGTATATTCGGTTCATCCCTGACATCGAACCAGATTATCGCCGCTGTAGTCTCCGGCGCTATTCTCTTCGGTTTGTGGTTGTTCGGGTGGATTGCCGGCAATGCCCCCTCAGCAATACAGAAAGTGCTCAGCTACCTGTCCATTTCTTCACACTTCGCCGGCTTCGAAATCGGCGTTATCGATACACGTGATATTATTTACTTCCTGAGCATGACCGTCCTGTTTTTGTACCTTTCGGTGCGCTCTATTGAATCGAGCAGGTGGAGCTAGATGCAGATTGCCGTCTTTGCTGTAATGGGTGTGGTCGCCCTGGTGGTGGGACTGATTCTCCTGCTTGTTCTGCCCGCCCTGGGTCTATGGTCGCTCGTCATCGTCGGGCTGGGCATTATCCTGGTAGCGAGCGCCGCCATCATCGACCGCGGCAGAAGCGTGAGCAGGACACTGACCAGTAAGCGCGGCAAATTCGGCACCAGTACCACCATTCTCGTATCTGTGTTCTCGGCAATCATTTTGCTGGTCAACGCCATCGGCGTGTGGAAATTCCAGCGGTTCGACTTCACCGGGCTTTCACAGTTTACCCTCACCCAGCAAACAAAAGACGTGCTCGCCAAGCTGGATGTACCGGTGGAGGTGACCTGTTTCTTCGCCCCCAGCGTCCCCGGCATCGAGACCGAGCTACAGGACATGTATAAGTCCGTCCGCATTTATTCCCTGGTCCTCCTCGCCGAATACCGGAACTACACGGATAAGCTGATTATTTCCATTAAAGACCCTGAACAGGAGCCGGAACTGGCACGTAAATACGGTATCACAAACCAGTACCTTTACCAGACCGTAGTTTTTGAGACCAAGCAGGGCATGCGGAGAGTGCCGCCGTGGGAGACGTTTGCCGAAGCGGAAAACGCTTTCACCAGCGCCATCCTGGAAGTGACCGGTATCAAACAGAAAAAAGTGTATTTCCTCACGGGGCATGGTGAAGCCAGCCCTTTAGATACCTCACCCATCGGGTACGATAGCGCCCGGCAAACGCTGCGGGACAACCTGTACCTGGTCGAGCCACTTGACCTGGTTGCAACTCCGAAGATTCCGGACGACGCCGCCGTTCTCGTTATTGCCGGTCCCCGCACCGCGATGAACGACAACGAAAGGCAGATTTTAGCAAACTACCTGAAAAACAGCGGCCAGGTGTTCTTTTTGACCAACCCCGGAGCGCCGGATGATATCGCCAGGTTACTCGCTCCTTGGGGCGTGGATGTGAA
>JAUYDN010000262.1 GCA_030691775.1 Dehalococcoidia bacterium | reverse complement strand
TCACCAAGTAGTCGGTTATAGGAACGTTTGGTAATGGCATCGCGTTTGAGGAGTCTTGAAACAACCGATGTCACTTCGAGCACGGTAAAATGCGATGTAGTGCACTGTCTTACAAATGCCTTTACATGGTTCTCTGTCACTCCGGACTTGATCCGGAATACGTGTTTGCCTCCTGGATTCCAGCCTGCGCTGGAATGACATCAACATCCATCATACGTCAAGATATATACGATACACTACAGTAGTTAATATATCGTTTTGGAGTTTATCGTTAAAAAGCTCATCAAGGAAATCACTGCCCGCTTCAACATGGTATCTCTTTAATAAAGCAGACGTATCCATGTAGAAAATCGTCAAAGTTTATCGCCCTTCCCTCATTGCTAATAATTCGTCTGTTAAAGTTTTTTCCCCCAACTCTTTATCCAGAGAATTTCTCAGGTCGGTCAAAGGCACAGCATATTTGCCAAACTGAGAATATAAGCGGTCGATAGTTTTGGCTATTTCTGGACTCAAGGCACCATATAATTGGACAGAAGACTCTTTAACCACGTTTTTCAACTGTTTCACTTTTTTAACATACGTCATCTTATTCGTCCAATAATAATTCTTTACACATTAAGTCTACCATACCGTACAGCAGAGTCAACATCCACGACAGAGAGAAAGCACCATTGCACTTATGCCCTGAATATGGCTACAATGAGAAAGTATATTTTCAGCAGGATAGTATGAAATCTGGAGTTCTGGCGCGCTATAAAGACTATCTAAACCTCACCCCCCAAACTCCTATGTTCTCCATGGGTGAAGGGGACACACCACTGGTGAGAAGCCGGACCCTGGAAAAGGAAACCGGGTGCGGGGAGCTGTATTTCAAGCTGGAGGGGTGTAATCCCACCGGCTCGTTCAAGGACCGGGGGATGGTGGTGGCCGTGGCAAAGGCAATGGAAGCAGGCAGTAAAGCCATTATGTGCGCCTCTACCGGCAACACGAGCGCCTCCGCCGCGGCTTACGCCGCCTATTGCGGTCTGACCGCCATCATCATGGTGCCGGAGGGAAAAATCGCCCCGGGTAAACTTGCGCAGGCAATTGTCTATGGCGCTAAAATCGTCCAGATCGACGGCAATTTCGACCAGGCGCTCCATCTCGTTCTTAAGCTGACGGAAACTCACCCGGTAACGCTGGTCAACTCCCTCAACCCTCACCGCATCGAGGGACAGAAGACCGCCGCCTTCGAAATAATCGATGTGCTGGGAGACGCGCCAGATTTCCAGTTCATTCCGGTGGGTAATGCCGGCAATATCACCGCCTACTGGAAAGGTTACGTGGAGTATTACAAATCGGGCAAAGCGAAACGGCGTCCGAAGATGATGGGATTCCAGGCGGAAGGCGCCGCACCCATTGTGCGTGGACACATCGTCGAGCAACCGCAGACCATCGCCACCGCCATCCGCATCGGTAACCCGGCGAGCTGGCATAAAGCCGAGGCGGCACGGGATGAGTCCGGTGGTATCATCGATATGGTGAGTGACGCACAGATACTGGAAGCGTACCATCTCATGGCAACCAAAGAGGGAATATTCGGCGAGCCGGCTTCAGCGGCATCACTGGCGGGCTTGCTCAAGCTATCGCGGCAGGGCAGTGATTTCTCAGGTAAACGCGTCGTGTGCATTGTCACGGGTAATGGTCTCAAAGACGCCGATATTGCACTGAAAGATGCCGGCCAGTTCGCCCGGATTTCACCCAAAATGGAAGATGTCGAGAAGATGCTTGGCTGGCGGTAATACTTTTTCGGAATGCATTTTACGGTTGAACCGCTCAATATACACTCTTACCCCCGCACCCTGCTTGTTTTCCCCGGGCAGGGAGAGCTGACGCTTTGAAGAAACTGCATTACGGCTGGGTGATGGTTTTCAGCGCTATGGGAATCCTGGCGGTGAACTCACAACCGTTTTACAGCTTCGGACTCTTTCTCAAAGCCATCACCGAGGAGCAGAGATGGGAACGGGGTGCGCTTGCACTATCGCTTTCCATCATGATGCTCGTTGCGAACCCGCTCAGTGTATTAGCCGGCAGAATGAGCGATAAGTATGGACCACGTTTCCTTGTTACCATCAGCGGTATTTCGAGTGGTACGGGGTTTTTATTGCTGTCGCAGGTCACCGCCCTGTGGCAGGTATACCTCATCTTCGGTGGTTTGGTAGCCATCGGCAGCGCCACCTGTGGCGTCCCTGTGACCTCGACCATCCCCCGCTGGTTCACGAAACGGCGCGGTATGGCGCTGGGATTCATCTATGCCGGTATGACCATCGGAGGTATTATCGGACCGCTCCTTACCGGGTGGATTATCCGGCAGTTCAACTGGCGCTGGGCGATGGGTGCTTTCGGTGCAATGAGCCTGCTGGTGATTGTGCCTCTGGCACAGACGCTGAAACGCACTCCGCAAGATGCGGGCCTGACACCGTATGGAGAAGAACCACGCAAGCAAATCACGACTATGGAGACGGTTACCGGATTTACCCTTAAGCAAGCCGTGAAAACAGCCCGGTTCTGGCTCTTTGCCGGGATTCTCACCTGCCAGTTCTTTATCGGGCAAACCATCATCACACACATCGCGCCACACATCACCGACCTCGGTCTTTCCGAAGCAATCGCCGCTGGTGTGCTTTCGATATACGCTTTAACAAGTATGGCAGGGACATTCCTTTCCGGCATTATCACCGAACGAATCGGCACACGACGCACTTTGCTGGCGAGCTTCAGTTTGCTCCTCCTGATGCTGGTCTGGCTGTTATTCATCCAGGAAGTCTGGATGTTTTACGTTCTTGTCATCTTTTACGGGCTGGCATTTGGAATTTTAATTCCCTTGCAGACAGCGGCACCTGGCGAGTTTTTCGGATTGAAATCGCTGGGCACCATCTCCTCGACGATGTGGCTGCTGGGAGCTGTCGGCGGGGCAACCGGGCCGCCGCTGGCAGGCGCTATCTTCGATGCGCGGGGAGGCTATTTGTATGCTTTCATTATCAGTATTGGCATCGCCATAATAGCAATTGTATTGAGCTCTCTTCTTCCGCGTGTAAACCGGAGAAAGGGAATAGCGATATGACCGGAAAACGTCTTCATTACGCCTGGGTAATGGTCATTCTTTCTGCAGTGATTTTCGCGGTTATGGCCGCCCGGTTTTATACCTTCGGCGTTTTCCTACTGCCGTTATCCGAAGAGTTTCACTGGAGCCGGGGTGCGATATCGCTGGCGTCGTCCTCCGCCGCAATCGTGGGCGGTATTCTTTCCATCTTTATCGCCCGCTTGAGCGACCGATATGGTCCGCGGTTGATTGTCACCGTTGCCGGGATATTACACCTGGTTGGTTTTCTGCTGGCATCGATGGTTACGGAACTCTGGCACCTGTACCTCATCTGGGGACTGATAATGGGCACCGGCAACGCCTGCGGTTATGTACCCCTGATGTCAACCATCGCACGGTGGTTTGCGACCCGCCGTACAACTGCCATCGGTATCGCCATCGCCGGATTTGCCGCGGGTGCCATCGTCTGGCCTCCACTGACGCAGTGGCTAATTTCGACGCTGGACTGGCAGAGGGCTTTTCTCATCCTGGGCGTTGTCAGTGGCGTGGGAATGATACCCCTGGCGCAGTTTTTAAAGACCAGTCCGGAAAGTATAAACCTGAAACCATATGGTCTTGTCCAGTCCGAACAGTTGAAAACACAGTCTCCGAATGGTCCCGGACTCACTCTGGCTCAGGCGGTGAAGACGGTGCGCTTCTGGCTGTGGGGTCCCATAATCTTCTGCTTCTTCACGTCGCTGAACATACTCTATGTACACATCGTGGCACATGCCCGCGATATCGGTATCCCGCCAATCGTCGCCGCGAGCACGCTATCGATAATCGCCGCGAGCAGTATCATCGCCCG
>JAUYDN010000203.1 GCA_030691775.1 Dehalococcoidia bacterium | reverse complement strand
ACCATCATATAAAAGTATTTATTATTGTCATTCCGAAGAAAGTCACGCCGGGTCGGGACGAACTGAATGAATCTATTACAGACGTATTAAATGACATTCTCCCCGACGCAAGCGTCGGGGTATCACAACAACCAACCGACGGCATTTCGTATCTATTTTACTCCTTTCGCCGCAAGCGGCGGGGTATTGAACCCTAAAAGAGAATAATTATGATTCATTTGTCTTTGCGAGGAGTCCACGACCAAGTCGGGACGACGCGGCAATCTCACGCTTAATGTAACCCCTTTTTTTAACCAGAGATTGCTTCGCCTGAGTTTACCTCCGGCTCTGTCGCGAGTCCGTATCCCGGTAGACCGGGAATCGGACCTGAACGAAGTTGAAGGGCTCGCAAAGACAGGCTGAGCGACGTCTCAACATTTATTCCGACGCTTGTATTAGTCTCAGGCCATTAGTCCATGTCTAGACGCTTTTAATCATACTCCTTTTTCTTCAATTTTGAGTTTTGAATTTTGACTTATCTTCCTATCCTCCGCCCGCCACGTCAATCATCGAGAAAAGCTGGCGGTGCGACCAGTTGGTATGTTGCATCGCCTTGGAGGGACAGGTCGCCGCGCACGCGCCACAACCTTCGCACAGCGCCTCGTTCACCACGGCTACCCTTCTTCGTCCATCGAGGGTTATCGCTTTGTAGGCGCAGACACCCACGCAGACGCCGCATCCGGAGCAGACATCTTCGTCCACGTGAGCAATCGTGGGTTCGTGGAGCAGTTCCTTGCGTGAGAATAACGATAATACCTTGCTGGCCGCGGCGCTGGCGGAGGCAATGGTATCCGGAATATCCCTGGGCCACTGTGCCGTACCCGCCAGGTAAATGCCCGCCGTCAGACTTTCTACCGGCCGTAGTTTGATATGGGCTTCGGTGAGGAAACCGTGCTCATCGAGGCTGATATTGAGCTTGCGCGCCAGCTCACGGGTGGATTGGCGCGGCACTATCGCCAGCGCCAGCACCACCATGTCAGCGCTTATTTCCAGGTTCTTGCCGCTGAGCGTATCCACCGTCCAGACCTTGAGCTTATCGCCATCACGGAAGACGCGAGAGACATTTCCTCTGATGTAAAGCACGCCATCGTGGCTCATCACCTGCTGGATAAATTCCTCGAATCCCTTGGCGTCGGAGCGAAGGTCCATGTAACAGACGTAAGCCTGGCTGTCCGGTACCGCCTTGCGGTAGAGCAGGACCTGTTTTGCCGTGTACATACAGCACACGCGTGAGCAATACGGTACGCCGTGTTCCGGGTCGCGCGAGCCCGCGCACTGGATGAAGACTACGTCTCCGGGTATTGTGCCATCCGAGGGACGCCTGATGTCTCTACCCGCCAGGATTTGCTCAAACTGGAGTCCGCTCACGATATCAGGGTCGTCAGGGTATACAGGGAGTTTCTCTCGCGGGAACATCTCGTAGCCCGTGGCAACCACAACCGCCCCGATGTCCTCCTCGGTGAGCCGACCGTTTTGTTTGACCGCCACCGTGAAACTGCCAACGTAGCCGTTGACTTCCTCAACTTCTGCACCCGGATAAAGGCGGATACGCGGGTGCGTAAGCACTTCCTTAATATTCGATTGCATAAAATCTGAAGGGTGTTCCAGAGTGGGAAAAGTGGCGGATAACTGCATCACGCGCCCGCCCAGGCTATCGGACTTTTCCACCAGGACGACTTCGTAGCCACCGTTGGCAATGTCCAGCGCCGCCTGGATGCCGGCGATACCGCCGCCCACTACCAGCGCCCTTTTTGTCAGCGGGATAGCCAGCGGTGTCAGCATCATGTTCAACCGCAGTCGTTCAACCGTCGCTTTCACAATTGCAATCGCTTTTCGTGTGGCGCTCTCTTTATCATGCGCGTGGGGCCAGCTACATTGCTCGCGGATGTTAGCGATTTCACAGCGGTAGGGGTTCAGACCGGCGATAGCACAGACGCGGCGGAAGGTCTTTTCGTGGAGCGACGGCGAGCAGTTGGCATTGACCACGCCGGTAAGCCGGTTTTCGATAATCGCCTTTCGCATCAGTTCCTGTCCCGGGTCACTGCACATGTACATATAGTCTTCCGCGTGGACAACACCGGGGTACTTCTTAATCTCAGCGACAACGCGCTTCACATCCACCGTGCCGGCGATGTTCAATCCGCAGTGGCAGACGAACACCCCTATTCTTTCTTCCCGCCCCGCCATTTTACACTACCACCAGCTCTTTCCCCGCCTGCGCGAAGAATGTCAATACACGTCCGGCGGCGCCGCTACCCTGCGCCACTGCATCGGGGATATCCTTGGGTCCCTGCGCCATACCCGCCACGAAAATACCGGGTACGGTCGTCTCCAGCGGATTGAACTTGGCATGGCTTTCGGAGACGAAGCCAGAATCATCGAGGTCGATGCCGAGCTTTGCCGCAACCTCCTTCGTGCCAGCCGACGGCATCACCGCCATCCCCAGCACTACCAGGTCGGCGGCTATTTCCACACGCTTACCGGAGAGTGTATCCGCCCCGTACACCCGCAATTTGTCACCATCCCGGAAAATCTTGGAGACTTTACCCCTTAAATAGACCACGCCATCGCTCTGCACCCGCTGGATGAACTCTTCATAGCCTTTGCCGGTAGAGCGGATATCGATGTAAAAGATATACGCCTGCCCGTCAGGAACAGCGTGTTTGTAGAGCAGGGCTTGCTTGGCAAGATACATACAGCACACCCGACTGCAATAGGGCACGCCGTGCTCCGGGTCGCGCGAGCCGCAACAGGAAACAAACACCATTTCTTTAGGTACTTTACCGTCGGAAGGGCGGGTGACCACGCCAGCCGTGGGTCCACCCGGTGAAAGCAGTCGCTCGAACTGGATTCCGTTGAGGACGTCCGGGTCCTCCGCGTATTCCGGAATAAGAGAGATGGGCATCAAATCGAAGCCGGTGGCGACTACAATCGCCCCGACTTTCTCCGTAATCACTTCGTCCTTCTGCTCCCAGTCGATAGCCCCTACCGGACAGAGCTTTTCGCAGATACGGCACTGCGGCGGTTTTTTCCCGGTGCGTGTCCCCGCCATCCACTCCTGGTAGCGGATATAGCGGCAATGGTCGCAATCGATCACCGGCTTGGCAGGCACTGCCTGCGGAAACGGAATATAGACAGCGGTGCGCTTCGCCATAGCGTCGTCGTATTCGGAGAGCGTCTTTTCCGGGCATTTCTGCCAGCACGTCCCACACCCGTTGCATTTATTGTGGTCGACCCGCCGCGATTTCTGCAGGATTTCAACCTCGAAGTTGCCCGGTCCGCCGCTTACTTTCTGCACCTCGGCGCAGGTCATCAGTTTCACATTCGGATGCTGGGCGATTTCGACCATCTTCGGGGTCAGGATACACTGGGGACAATCCAGCGTGGGGAAGACCTCTGCGTATTGAATCATGTGACCGCCGATGCTGGGACTGCGCTCCACGAGGATAACCTCGTAGCCGCCATCGGCGATATCCAGCGCCGCCTGTATACCCGCGATGCCGCCCCCGATAACCAGCGCGCGTTTGGTGAATGTACCCATCAGGAAACCAGTCCCTTGCTTTTCAACCATGCCCTCGTCTCCGGGGAGTTCTCCTCAAAGCCGCAGACCGCAGGGTCGAGGCCGAACGCCAGCGCCATTAGTTGTGTGAAGTAGAGCACGGGCAGCTTGTATTCATTTTTTGCCTGGCGCAGGTTAAATTCACACAGGGGACAGCTCACGATGACCACTTCCGCACCATTTTTCACGGCGGAACTTATAATGGCATTAGCGCGCTCGGAAATAACATCCGGGTTGTTTACTGCCAGGTAAGCGCCACAGCACTCCGTGGCGAACGGAAACCCTGTCGCTGTGCCGCCCAGTGCTTTCACCACATTCTGCAATACCGTGGGTCGCTCGGAATTATCGATGGCGGTGGTGGCGGGTCTCAAGAGCGTACAGCCGTAGTAAGCAGCGACCCTGGTGCCGGTGAGCGGTCTTTTGACCCGGGCGGTGATTGTCTCCGTGCCGACATCATCACGCAGGACCTGCAAAAGGTGCACCGTCTCTACCTCTCCGGCGTAAGGCAATTCCTCGTCCATAAAGCTATTGACGGCGAAACGCTTGTCCGGACTGTCTTTCATAATAAGATTAGCGCGCTTGAGGGTGTTGTAGCAGAAGGCGCACAGGGTCACTACTTTATTCTTGCCCTGCTCTTTAACCCGGATAAGATTGCGTACGGCGGCGACGTGGTGGATAAGGTCGTCTTCCGCCAGTGAATAGACGGTGCCGCAACAGTTCCAGCGGGGCAGTTCCACGAGGTCGATGCCCAGCGCCTTCATCACCGCGATGGCGGATGTTTCAAAACCTTGGGCACGTGTTTTCAGCGTACAGCCGGGGTAATATGCCAGTTCCATCGTTAGCTCGTCAGTTTGCGGAAGCCGCTCACCAGCGCAATCTGGGGTAACGCCGCGATAGTCTCCCGTGGTAGTTTCGATGGTTCGACGTAGTTTTTATTCTTGCGCAGGGTGAGCAGGCGCAGGGCTTCCATCACGCGGGCAAGGTCGATTCCCTTCGGGCAACGCGCCGTGCAGGTAAGGCAGGAAGCACACAGCCACACCGCCTTGCTCCCGCCGATGTCCTCCTCCAACCCGAGTTGCACGAGACGCATGACCTGGTTGGGGAGGATATCCATCGCGTCACTCATCGGACAGCCCGCCGAGCACTTACCACACTGGTAGCACAGGTTCAGCTTCTGTCCGCTGAGCTCGGTAACTTTTTTTACAAATTCACTCTGCAGTTTTTTAGAAGAAAGTTCGACCCGCATCGTCTTTCCGCCACCTGGAAATTAAAGGAGAGGAATATTAGAAAACTATCCTATTTCAAGCATACCATATAGTCTGGATTTGAGTGTGACTAAGGTTACGATAACGGTGGTGTTACCGAAGAGTAACTGCCCAAACAATACATCAAGTCAACGGCTGAAGTCAATAATCCCGTACGATGGTTGGTAAAAGCCTTAAGCGATAAGCATTTAGCATTCAGCGAACAGCCTTCAACAGCCGGCAAAACGGACAATCCCGATTACATTCAAGAGCCGAGTGCTGATAGCCCCGATTTCATACGGGATCGCGACAAAGTCGGGACTTAACGCCGGTATCCCTCCAGCTTATCCGGGCTCGTGTTTAGTACCTTAAATCTCAAATCATGTAAAAAATGAAAGTATTCGTAGGGGCGGGGCTCGGAGCTTGTCTCAAAACAATTGGTCTGTCATTCTGGAGGAGTCCCGATAGCATCGGGACAACGAAGAATCTGGTGGTGGGGAGGCGTTGTCTTATTCCCCCACTCTGAGATTCTTCGCTTCGCTCCAGAATGACA
>JAUYDN010000172.1 GCA_030691775.1 Dehalococcoidia bacterium | reverse complement strand
CTTCAGACAAAGCCTGGTCCTCCCTGCAACGTAACTATTATGATTTTACGATGTACGTGGAGAAAAATCCAAACTCCAATTCTCAGTAGCCAATCCCCATACCTTTTCCCGCTCCACGTGCTTTGCTACAAATGTCATTCTTCGTTAGTCCGACGGAGTCGGACTAACGAAGAATCTCCGACACTACTCAGTGGGCAGGGAGACCCTTTTAGAGAAAAAGTCCAAATCACAAATTTCAATAATCACCCCCCCCTTTCTCCCCACCAGAGGGACTCAGGGTGACAAGGTCACTCGACTTTTAGGCAAAGCCCCGCTTAATGTTGAAGCATAAACGTGCGAACAGAAAATAGAAACGGAAATAGATGACGGTATTTACTAACGATACTTTCTACAAAGGCGAGCTTTTTCCGGTAGCTGAAAGTTGAAGGCTGAAAGCCGATTAGAAACCGGCGACGATTGCATTAAGAAATGTTGAAGGGTTATTTGAGGAAATGATTGCCCAGATTACCTGTTTAGCGTTCTTTTTCGAAATGTAGAAGAAGTGCTCTCCACCCGGGCCCCGCACCTGGTAGACCTCCTGACCTGCGGTTGTAATCAGCTCTGGCTTACCGAAAACAGAAGTCCCCTTCTCTATCCCACGTATCATTCTTTCCGTAAGCTGTTTTGCCGCTTCACCGCTTTCGGCTTCCCCGACCCAGACAGTCACGTGGTCGTTGTTGGTCTGGTAGGCGTTGAAATCATATGAGTATTCGGCGATGAAAGCGTCTGATAGCTCGATACCTGTGCCGTGTAGCTGGTTGACCCGCGCCATTGCCTCTTCCCCTTCGGTGACACTGCGTAGTTTCATCCCCGCCAGTATTCCCGGCACACCCGGACGGCTTACGGGCGCCAGCACGTTCTTCTGGAAGCTGAACCATACCGCTGCCAGCAGACCGATGGCAACGATAGACATCACGATGGTATAACGACGTCGTTTGTTCACAGCATGCTGTCCTTACTGTCTGAACAGGCAACAGTACTACTATGATTCTAACGGGCGCAGGTTAAATGCGGGTTAAAAAGTGATTAGCGTGAGCTTAAATTACACACACGGCTAATGTGGATGAGGCTGTGAGTTCCCACCGTGCAACGATGGATTTTGATGCCGGTCCGCAGGTAGAGAGCTATTTACTGACTGTCAGAATAAACCGGCTCTCGCCTTCCTGTTTGAAAACCGGCTTGAGACGCCTTGTCTTTAGCTCCTGCGCCATGCTCCGTAAAGATTCGGTATTGCCCAGTATGATGCTGATTTTCTCACCTTCACGCAGAGCATCGAGGAGCTCCGTGGCTCTAACCTTTGATAATGGGCACACCAGGTCGGACAGGTCATAGTTTTTGGGAGCCTCCGCTACAGGTTCCCGGTCGAGGTACTCTTTGTAGAAGCTGGTGTACTTAAAAGCATCATCCGGCGAAATGACCACCGCCAGCCCTTTGCCGGTCCGCGCATAGCGCAAGGCAATGTGCAGTATGGCGCCGGTTGTCGGACCTACGGGGATGCCCTCCTTCCGCGCCAGCTCGATTGCCGTGCGGTATGCCTCATCATCACTCACTGCGGCGGTTTCATCGATGACGGAACGGTCGAGAATCTTCGGCACCAGGTCCTCTGTCAGGCCGGTAATCCTCTTCAATCCGGGTAATTTATGATGTGGAGAGGACGGCTCTACGCCGATGATTTTCACATCCGGATTCTGTTCCTTGAGAAATTTGCCGACTCCTGTTATGGTACCGCAGGTGCCAAACCCGGCAAAGAAATGCGTCACCTCGCCATCCGTCTGCCGCCAGATTTCCGGACCTGTACCCCGGTAATGTGCCTGGACATTCAGCATATTCTCGTACTGGTTAGGGCTGACGTAACCATCTCTGGTTGCCGGACTATTCAGCAGGGCATTCACGAAGCCCCGGGCGCCCTCGGTGGGAAAGAGGGGGCAAAGTTCGTCGTCGGCTTCCGTTACATTTGCCCCCAGGAACCGGAGCATTATCTTTTTCTCTTCCGGCACGCCTTTGGGCACGGCAATCTCCACCGGGATACCCAGGGCGTTGGCGATGCAGGTAAGCGCAATGCCGGTATTACCGGACGACGGTTCGACCAGGGTTTTGCCCTCGGTCTCCAGAGTCTTCAGCATCTCGAGAGCGATTCTATCCTTGACCGAGCCGAACGGATTGAACCGTTCCAGTTTGAGATACACCGGGAAATCAGGGTTCCGGTTGATACGGTTCAGCCTGACCAGGGGTGTCGGATTCCGCAGACTGGCAATCAACCCGGTGATATCCGGGTAGACCCTCATATGATGGTCTGCATCACCTTTTTTTTGAAAAACCATCGTTTCACCTCGCCCGCTTACTTTCTCCTCATCTGGTACCTGCACAAAGCCATCATTCCGCCGATTTTACCCTTGTGCCGGAAGCTCTGCCACGTTCTTTGCTAGATTAGCTTCAGCGCCCTCACCGTCCACTTATGTTTATGCTTCCTTCGCGGGACAGTTTTTGTCCGATTCTGTTGAGCGGGGTTCGTTCTCACCCACGAGGCACGCAAATTGGGGGCGGATATCGCTTAGAATTTGTACCGCCGCCTTAGTAAAAACAGCCGGACCCCATAGACCTATGTCCGTCGCCCAACCACCGCGCCATAACTCGTCGCGGTAGAGGTTATCACTGATTCGTTCCTCTAACCATTTGAGCGGAACTGACTTGCTTTCCCCGATTATCTTTTTAATGAGGCATTCTGAAGGGTTGTTCGGCGGTTCGCCCGTTAGTTGCAGACAAATCCGGCACTTTGGGCGCATGTAGTCACATTCAACTGACGGGGTTTTAATTATTTTCCACATTCTCATAGAGTTTGCTCCCGACTAAAAAACTCTTTATGGTTTAAAAGTTAACACTATTCGTGGCACCAGCGGTCCGGTCGATTACAACGGGAGGTCGAATTACCGGTGCAGTCCTTCTGGTCGACTCCCGCAAACAACCGGCATTAGCTGGGCTGTTGTCTCAATTGGTCTTTCCCGATTGAGACTTCAGTGCCAGAGTATGGATGCCGCACTCTCCTCCACATTTGCTGGTATCCTGCCATCGCCCGTCACGCTCGAGTACTCCACCAGGATGGGAGCAGGGAGCGCAACCTAGAGAACGGTAACCCCGTGCATACCACAGATGAGGTTCAATACCTCTGGTAGCGATATAGCGCCATACCTCAGCTTCGGTAAAGGTCAAGATAGGGTTGATTTTAATGAGACCGCCTTTTTCTTCTATCTCCTGGTAATCTACCCTCGTTCGTCCCTCGGTATTTCTTAAACCACAAATCCAGGCGTCAAGTTCGGCGACGGCAAGCTTACTCGGTTCGACTTTGAGTAATCGGCAGCATTCATCGGGGTCTACCTGATAAATTTTCCTTCCGGTATTCCTTTCTGTTTCAGCCGCTTTCCGGTTGAATTCTTCGACCGGTAACAATCGCACATCAAGTGAACGATTTCTTAGAATTGCAGGAATTTTATCAGCGACGATGTAGACGGTGGTACCGAGCCGCCATTCCCTATCCATTTTGACCAGGTACTCGAAAGTCTCTTTCGGTTTAAATTGTGTCATCACAGCGAAGATTTTAAGGTCAGGCTTAACCTGCCGGGCGATGTGAACCGTGACCATGCTATCCTTGCCAAAGGAGCAAGCAACCGCAATCCTGGGGTAAGCTCGGATGGCATTTTCTATCAAATCTCGGGCGTGTTCAATCTTCTCTTCCAGGGTTGATTCTATTTTGACGGTTGAATTAACTACCATTGTCTTTTTTCTCCCACAGTTCTGTGTTTTACTGATATAGATTTCCGCTAGCCCAGAACTTACGCCGTTGCTCCGGTTGGTCAATAACTTCCACCTTCAGGGGTCTGATGACTTCATCAATATATTTATTCAAACCGATGCGGTGAAAAATGCCACCAATTCTCTCTCTACCCTTGGCATTTGCCTTGTACCACTCCATCGTCTTCTCAATAATGGGGTAGCATTGCTCATCTGAGACAAACTGAGCGACTTCGTAAGCAAAGAGGGGATGTCGGCCGTGTTTGCCGCCAACTCTTACCAGCCAGCCTATGCGGCCCACTATCATGGCATCTATGGGGCA
>JAUYDN010000160.1 GCA_030691775.1 Dehalococcoidia bacterium | reverse complement strand
GGAGTGTGGTGCCGCGGACGAAATATGAAAATGATGGTTGCACAGGGTGGGAAAGCAAGATGACTGCCAACTTGCACAAGGGAGTTGAGAGGGGCGTCAGCCCCTCTCAAAATAGTTCTGCCCCTTCTCTGCGGAGAAGGGGCAAGAGCCTGCCCCGCACTTGATGCGGGGGGATGAGGCACTGTGTAAGAACTGGCATCTTTTACCTGTACTTGGCCAGGTACAAGTATTCAGAATTGTAAAGCTGTTATTGAGACACTCCACTAGACGAATGTGGAGTACTGTCGAATATCGTTACAGAGACCTGTCTACATTCTTGATGCCAACGAACTGAACTATTGGTATTCTTGGCACTCCTTGTGGTGTTTCTTATTTGTGCAATTACAGTTTTATTATCTTCGCAAGCTATTTCACTATTGGCGTTCAAGGCGCAATTAGCTTCGCAAGGTTCAAGAAGTAAGGTACGTTTTATAGTACCAACCACAGCTGTCCAGAATAATCGGAATTCATGGTTTTCGACTGGCTTCTTGGGCGTGAGAGACAGTTCCTGGCAGGATTCTCATTTTCCACCCGCCGTAGGCGGGCATGACAAGGTGGTGATGTTTTGGCAGGAGATACGGTAATTCCGCCTGAGACGGATGATGAGCAACACTATTTTGCACAAGACTGATAACACTTCTTGAATTCATGGTTTAAATTCCCAGGTGTTCAGGATTCTGATTGCAATCTGGTCGGTGGTCTTTTAGGATAATGATGCAGGTATACCGCAGGAGGTGGAGGTCATGGAACGCAAGTTTACAGGGGTTTTTCGGAAAGAAGGAAAATGGCGGATTGGATGGGCAGAGGAGTTGCCTGGCGCAAATACTCAGGGCAGGACGCTAGAGGAAACGCGGGAAAATCTGAAAGAAGCTATTACACTTATCCTGGAAGCCAACCGTGAGCTTGCGGAAAAAGAACATGCAGGGAAGGACGTGGTGCGTAAAGAGTTGTTCATAAATACCCGATGAAACGTCGCGAGTTATTGCGTCACTTAAAGAGACATCGTTGCCAGCTTCTCCGCCAGGGTAAGAATCATTCGCTCTTTTCCAATACAGATAACAGGCAAACTTCAAGTATCGCTCGTCTCACAGAGATTCCTAACGATGGTGCGTAAAATCTGCAAGGATTTGGGTGTTCCCCCACCATTCTGAAGTACAACAGTTACCCCGCAAACCCTTTCGCCTTCAACAGTTCCGCGGTCAAAATGGCGCCGCCAGCCGCGCCCCGCACTGTATTGTGGTGCAAACCAATAAAACGGTAATCGAATACGTTGCATTTACGCAACCTGCCCACGGTGATTGCCATCCCGTTGCCGGCGTCACGGTCTTTCCACGGCTGAGGTCGATCGATTTCATCACGGTAGTCCATCACCGGCACTGGCGCCGAGGGTAGTTTTAGTTCCTGCGGTAATGCGGTAAAATTTCGCCAGATATCGATGATTTCTTCCGCCGATGGTTTTTTGCCGGCGAACTGCACACTGCAACAGGCGGTGTGCCCGTCTGTCACCGGGACACGGTTGCAGTGCGCCGATATCTTGATGCTGTCATCGAGTACGATTTTGCCACCCTGGATTTTCCCGAAAATCTTGCGCGGCTCCACCTCCGATTTCTCTTCCTCGCCGGAGATATAGGGCAGGGTATTATCCACCAGGTCGATGGCAGCCGGTCCGGGCGAGCTTGCCCCGGAGAGCGCCTGCAGGGTGGTGACGATCATCTTATCGATGGTATAGCCGGCTTTCATCAGCGCAAACAGCGGTATCATGTAGCTCTGTATACTGCAGTTCGGTTTGACGGCGAGCAGACCCGTGGTCCAGCCGTGTCTCTTGCGCTGTTCCGGGATGATGTTGAGGTGGTCGTGGTTAATCTCGGGAATCATAACCGGTACGTCTTCCGTATTACGGTGGGCGCTGTTATTCGAGACGACGGCAAACCCCTGGCTCGCATATTCCAGTTCCAGGGCGAGAATCGCCGTTTTATCCATCTCCACCGCCGAAAATACCAGACTGCATTTACCGGTGGCTTTTTCAACCTGGCTGGCGTCCTCAACGGTGATGTTGCGGAACTGCGGCGGGATGTCCCCGTGCATGTGCCAGCGCCCGGCGACGGCATCGGCGTACTTCTTACCCGCCGAACCCGGTGATGCCGCCAGGTAAACGACCTCGAACCACGGGTGATTTGCGAGAAGCCGCAGGAAATTCTGCCCGACCATACCGGTCGCCCCCAAAACCCCCACTTTTAGTTTGTCCATTTCAGTCCCTCTGGTGTGCTAAAGTCATTAACGCCTGTATGTAGAGATTATAGCAGGTTTTGGGTTTTCCCTTGAACTGTATCAATCGTGAAGCTATAATAACAGAACGAGTGAAGACAACGTGCTTTGTCGGAAAATCCGAGGTCACTGGGCGCAATTTGGAGGAAGTGAATGACGCAGCAAACGAAAAGGAAATTCGTGGTAACGGAAAAAGGACGAAAAACTGCAATCCTTCTCCCATTAAAGGAATACCTGGAACTGCTGGAGGACCTTGAGGACCTGGCCATTATCGCTGAGAGGAAGGACGAACCTACAATTCCGTTTGAAGTTGTTAAGCGAAGGCTGGAGAACAAGTGGCAACGTACCGGGTCGAAGTAACATCAAAGACGGTCAAGGAAATAGCGCGGCTTGAACAGGATATCGGTATGAAGATTCTTCAGTCTGTTGAAAACCTGGCTTTGAATCCACGCCCCAAGAACAGCCGTAAGCTTTTCGGTAGCGAGAGTTCATACCGCATTCGTGTTAGAGATTACCGGGTTATCTACCAGGTGGATGACCAATTGAAACAAGTCACGGTTTTTCGTGTTGTCCATCGGCGGGAAGCCTACCGGTAACACCAGAATTTGCCCTCGACCTTTCATTTCTGCTATCTTTATTAAAGTAGTAGTCTTTACAGGAGAGATTAATGACCGAGAAGGAACAGGTGCAAAACGCGCTGAACAAAATCCGCCCGGCACTACAGGCAGACGGCGGTGATATCGAACTGGTGGACGTGAAGAACGGCACGGTGAGCGTCAAGCTAACAGGCCAATGCGCCGGTTGACCGGGCGCCACGATGACGCTCAGGATGGGCGTCGAGCGCATTCTCAAACAGCAGGTCCCCACCGTCAAACAGGTGGTTGCCGTTAATTCGTAGTTAAAGTTATCCGGTCTCAGTGACACAGACAGGTGTGTAGAAGCGGGAGCGATTCTCAGTGCGTCCCGCTTTTCTTTTTGCGTACTGCCCGAATCGTTGATTCAGTATTTGACTCAATAGCGTAAACATCGCCCCTGCGGTATAATCTCACTGGAAAGATGAGATTGATAATATGGACGTCAGAATACGAGCGGCAGGAATACTCATAGAAGACGGAAAAATTCTCTTGGTCAAGCAGGAGGTCACCACCACACGGCATTGGTCGCTTCCCGGGGGCAAGCTGGAACATGGCGAGAGGCTAGAACAGTGCATGGGCGCGTGAAGTTAAGGAAGAAACCGGGCTTGACGTCCGGGTAAAAGAACTGCTGTATGTGACCGATAGAATTACCGGTAACGACCACATCGTGCACATGGCATTCCTGGTTGACAGAGTCGATGTAAAACCACTCCCCCTGAGTTGGGAGCATCAAGACCCCTTTCCGTCCAAATCATCAAAGGCAACCCGGGAAATTAGAATGGTGCCCGTAGAAGAACTCACCACATACGGATTTTCACCGAAATTTTATGAGCTGGTAAAATTAGATTTCCCCGGGCGTGGTAGTTACAAAAGTGATTTCCACACGTTTTACGGCGAGCCACGAGTGTAATCATACGAACCCAGAAGGATGGGAGTGAAGCAATATTCGCAGGATGATGGAAGATACAGATGCTTCTCCCCATTCTTCCTCCCGCAGATGCTAATATTGTTTTAGAGACGGTGAAGCGTAATCCGTACGGTCGAAATGCCGCCATCATCGGAGAAGTCATAACGGAACACCCCGGGCGGGTGGTGATGAAGACCGCCTTCGGCTCGACCCGCATCATGGATATGCTGGCAGGAGAACCCCTGCCGAAGATTTGCTGACCCGGGCATTGCTAAATTGATAAAAGCGGTATCCGTAGGGGCGACCCTTGGAGCTTGTCTCAAAACAATTGGTCTGTCATTCTGGAGGAGTCCCGATAGCATCGGGACAACGAAGAATCTGGTGGTGGGGAGGCGTTGTCTTATTCCCCCACTCTGAGATTCTTCGCTTCGCTCC
>JAUYDN010000077.1 GCA_030691775.1 Dehalococcoidia bacterium | reverse complement strand
TGGTTTTTATCCACCTTTTCTTCTTACCATTCCGTACCCCGTATCAAGTCCCAACTGTATCGGGATGGCAATGAAGTCACTCATACGGGGCAGGCTATGATACGGAATCCAGAGCCATTCTTTCCTCTGTCATACCCGTCTTCACACCCATCTGGCACCCCCACCCTGAGATTCTTCGCGGAGTTCACCCTGAGCGATTACGAAGGGCTCCAGAATGACAGGCCGGCATGCGTAATATTGTCATTCTGGAGGAGTCCTGCCTCCCCCCTGAACCCCAGGACTCCGAAGAATCTGGAGGTGAGGGATCAAAGATTAGCAAACGCGTGATACAATAGCACCAAAATGAAAGAGTATTACGTTTATATCATGTCTAATAAATCCGGTACTCTGTATACTGGAGTCACCAATGACCTGGAACGTCGCGTTTATGAACACAAGCACAAACTGGTTGAAGGTTTTACTAAAAGATACAACATTACGCGGCTCGTATATTTCGCGTCCAGTGATGATGTGACTGCCGCAATCACGAGAGAAAAACAGATTAAAGGGATGCTCAGAAGTAAAAAGATAGGATTGATAAAAACGATGAATCCAGAGTTTAAAGACCTGAGTGAGGGTTGGTTTGACAGTTGAGTGCGGGTGGAAAGCGCAAAAACCACGGATGTGTTAGAAGTTCAGGAGCAGTCTTCGGGGGCTAGTTTTTAGCCCTTGTGCCACGTCCACCTCTACGTATTCCCCGCCCTGAGATTCTTCGCTTCACTCCAGAATGACAGGAAATGACAGGCGGGCGGGCGAAACGTTGTCATTCTGGAGGAGTCCTGCCTCCCCCCTGAACCCCAGGACTCCGAAGAATCTGGTGGGGTGAGGTGTTCTCCTTCCATTCCATACCAGGTCCAGAATCCGGAAACCTTCACTCTCCCCACCCTGAGATTCTTCGCTTCACTCCAGAATGACAGGAAATGACAGGCGGGCACGCGTAATATTGTCTACAACAGGCGCTCCCGGAGAAGCGCAGAAAGCTCCTTGAGATAGCCAAAAGCCTTTTCTACCACCTGCTCTTCGCTCGTCAGTTCCGGGTCGGCGGCGCAGGCATCATTAGATTCCCCGCTGGCGCCCACCCTCCCGATGTTCTTGAGACAGCACCGCGCCGGGGCAATGAGCGCCTGCTCCGCAATCTGCCTCACCGTGACACCGCTGTTCTGCGCCACCACATCCCAGTAACCGGTGAGAAGGCTGAACAGTGTCTCCGGCTTAGCAGTGGCAAGACTGACCGAATCGGTGGGGACAATACCCCAGCTGATAACGCCGCCCTTTTTCAAAAAACCCGCCACCGCCTCCGCGTAACCCTTCGGCATAATCTCCAGTTGAAAGGCATCGAAAGACAGCAGGTCTAGCCCCATCCCGAGCAGGTAGGGCAGGTTGACGTTAGCGCAAAGGTGGAGCCCCTTAATACCTTCGAGCCCACTAAGGAAGTCGGCATACTCCCGCTTTGCCTGCACATCGCCGTAACCGGAAAGCCCGCTGAACACCCAGCCCAGACCCGGCTCGTCCAGCCAGACGAAAGCATTTTGGTTCTTCTCCCTGAGCTGGCGGTATTGTATATTAATCTTTTTCTGCATAAAATCGAACATCAGCGAGCGGATGCCGTCATCGTAAATGATAGGCTTGTTTTCATCGTCCGTGACGCGGAAACCGAAGCTAACTGCCCCGATGTTCTGCCCGCGGATAGCAGAGAACTTCGAGAGGTCTTCTTTCAGGAAGCGGTGGAAGACAGCAGAATATAGAGGACTCAAGGCAAAGCTGGCCGGGTCATTCATCCGTTCGGAGTAAATGCCCAGCTCCTCGTCGAACCGGGTACGGTCGAAGCGCAACTTCCTGTTTTCCAGATCGATGATGATGCCGGGGAAACCTTCGGAAGCCTGCACGTACATATCTTCGTAGAAACTGGTGTTTGGTAGCTGCGGCCAAAAAGGAATATCCAGGCTCAGGGCGAGCTTGAGCGCCTTCTCCACATCCGTATGGGGCATGATGCCCATGGCGGTGGTCTGGCAATTAGCCGCGAAGGTGATGTTATTCATAGCCAGTATTGTAACATTATCGGGGTGGGGAACGGGGGTGTATTCAAAATAAGGGTGGGGCGGAAACACGGAAACTGCCGTGTTCTTGACTGCTCGGATGCCTTCTCGCCGCAAGCACAGGGACAACCGGTAGAATTGACGGATTAGTGGTGTTGTGGTACATTAATCCCGACTTTGCCGGGCAGGGCTCCCCTTACAGTGAAACAACCGGAGATTAGAAATGAATGGAATAGTGAGACAGGTATACGAAAGCATCCTGAATTTCGACCGGGGTGTCATAGGAAAGAAAGTCCAGGAGGCGCTTGACGCAGGAATTGACCCGCAGGCAATTCTCAGCGATGGGATGATTGCGGCAATGGGTGAAGTGGGGCGCCGGTTCGAGGAAGGGGAATTTTTTATCCCCGAAATGTTGATTGCGGCAACAACGATGGAAACAGGTCTCGCTGTTCTGCAACCACATCTTACGCAACAGGGAGTGAAATCAGCCGGCCGGATATTAATCGGCACGGTTAAGGGAGACCTGCACGATGTAGGCAAAAACCTGGTGGCGATGATGCTCCGGGGTTCCGGGTTTGAAGTCATCGACCTCGGGGTTGACATCGCTCCGGAACGGTTTGTAGAAGAAGCACTGTCCAAAAAACCACAGGTCATCGCTATGTCAGCCTTGCTCACGACAACAATGCCTTCGATGAATACAACCATTCAAGCGCTGAAAGAAGCGGGTTTGCGGTCGAAGGTTAAGGTAATTATCGGCGGTGCGCCTTTGAGCGATAGCTATGCAAAGGAGATCGGTGCCGATGGTTATGCTCCGGACGCAAACCGGGCGGTCAAAGTGGCCAGGTCATTGCTCGCCTGACAGCATTCAATGGTTGCACGTGTAATGAGTATGTTTGCTTTCAAACCGGACCCTGACTTTTCACGACTCCGCAAAGCCCTGTTGCGCCAGGGAGAACCCGACCACGTTCCCCTGTACGAGCTTTTTGCCGACCTCGAAATTGTGTATGAGGTTATCAAGCACGATGAGTGGGTGCACCCGGCAAGCAAGGCTCTGGTAAATGCGGTGAAAAGTCGTCTTATAAAATTCTACTACATGCTCGGTTATGATTACGTGCCCCTGTTTGCGCTCGCTACGTTCCCCCGTGACAACCGCGTTTCTGTTAGCGACACAGCCGCGCTGTCCAGGGGACAGAGGTCGTGGCAGGATGAGCACCACGGCGTTATCAACAACAGGGAGGACTTTGAGAAATACCCCTGGCCCTCACCAGAATCGGTTGATTATTCGGCTTTTGAAACGTTAGCCGGGAAATTACCCGATGGGATGAAAATAATCGGTATGACCAGCGGTGTCCTTGAAAACGTGATGTGGCTGACCGGTTATGAGACTCTTGCCAGGCTGCTTTACGAAGACCCGCAACTTGCTTCTGATATGTTCCACAGGGTCGGAGAGACGCTCGTGTCTGTCCATCAAACTTTAGCCCGGATGGACTGCATCGGCGCTGTGGCGATGGGAGATGACATGGGTTTCAAGACATCAACGATGATTTCGCCCCGTCATCTGCGGGAATACGTTTTCCCCTGGCAGAAGCGCATCGTGACGGCCGCCCATTCCGGTGATAAGCCGTTTATCCTGCATTCCTGCGGGAACCTGAAAACAATCATGAATGACCTCATCGATTTCGTGGGTATTGATGCAAAACACTCTTATGAAGACCAGATACTGCCGGTCACGGAAGCAAAGCGTCTCTATGGCTCACGGGTGGCAGTGGCGGGCGGGCTCGATATGGACTTGCTTTGCCGTGCATCGCCCGGAGAAGTGCGCCGGCACACGCGCCGTGTTATCGATGAATGCGCACCTGGGGGTGGATATTGCCTGGGCACAGGCAACAGTGTTGCTAACTACATAAATCTGGAAAACTACCTGACCATGCTTGACGAAGGACGCAGAAATAGCAGTGTGTAAAAAGAGAGAGTCCCTTGTCCATTGAACTGCATTTTACCGAAGATGATTGGGCGAGAGTTGAGCGTGACTGGAATGCGTGGTGGGCCGGGGAGCTCAAACGGCCAGTGGTTGTTATACCCACATTTGACACTTTTTTTCACCGGTCGCGCCGCGAGTTCACCACGCAGTTTTTGCTTGAGAAACCGGTTGAAGAGGTGCTGGACTACTACCAGGAACGGTTACAGAGTGCGTATTTTTACGGCGATGCCTGGCCCAAATGGTCGCCATACTTCGGTCCCGGCATTATGACAGGTTTCCTGGGCGGGAAAGTGGAACCATTACCCGAACAGCGCACCGTGTGGTTTGAAGCCGATAACCCTGTGCCTTATGATAAGCTCCACTTCGTGTACGACCCGGAAAACACATGGTGGCGGCGGGTGAAAGACCTGACGAGCGGTGCGGTGGAGCGGTGGGGTGATGAGGTCAATATCGCCCACACCGATATCGGTGGGGTGCTTGATGTACTCGCCTCGTTCCGCAAAACGTACACACTGCTCAAAGACCTGTATGATTGTCCGGAAGAAGTGGTACGCTGCACCCGTGAGCTTACGTCGCTATGGATGCGCTATTATGACGGATTTAGCGAAATAACGGCATCTACCGGGCGCGGGACATCATGCTGGGCACCGCTCTGGTCGACGCGGAAAACGTATATGCACCAATGCGATTTCAGCTATATGATTTCGCCGGCAATGTTCGAACGGTTTGTGATAGCGGACCTCGACCATTGCTTCAAACAGATGGAACACGCTTTCTACCACCTCGATGGGAAAGGGCAGGTCCCGCATCTGAAAATGCTCCTGTCACTCAAAAGTCTGAAGGGTATCCAGTGGATTCCCGGGGCGGGGCAACCTCCGCCCTCACAGTGGCTGCCGCTCCTCAGACAAATCAGGGACGCTGGAAAACTTTGCCAGCTCTTTGTGAGCGCCGAGGAGAGTATGACAATTGCCCGGGAGATCGGGGGGAAAGGTTTTGCTTTTTGCGTCCTTGACCCCATGAAACCGGAAGAAGTCAGCGCATTCTTGAAAGCTCTGTTGAAAGAGAGCAATCACAGGAACCTTTAACGCTTAGCAGTAACCACCGCGGCAAGCCGGGAGGAATCATGACGGGTGGGTTGAAAATGAAAAAACCGGAGATGTCCGGGCGGGAACGGATTTTAGCAGCGCTCCATCACCAACCAGTTGACCGACTTCCGTTCACTCCTCTGCTCGATGCATATTTGATGATGGGGTTACCCCCTGAGCTAACAGGAGACCCGGCATTGAGCTATGCTAGCCCGCGGCGGCAGATCGCCACCATGAAAAACCTGGGAGCCGACCTGTTTGTGCGGGGAATTGGAGTAAGGGAACCGGTGGCACAGACTGCCGCCCAGATACAGGCATTGGGTGCGTTTGCCCCGCCCATCAATACCAGAACGGAGACAAACAACGGCGAAATCATTGAGTGGGTGGAGACACCGGTGGGTACATTGACCGGGCGCTGGAAAATCACCGACCGGCACGGGACGCTACCGCACTTCACGAAATATGTGGTAAATAACTACGAGGAATTGAAGATTCTTGCTTACGCCGTGGACCACCTCACTCTGGAACCCCCTGCGCCACGCCATGATATTTATGAACGCTACGATAAGCTCATCGGTGATGAAGGACTGCCCACCGTAAACTTGATGAACACGCCTTTCATGCACCTTATCGAATTCGTTATCGGGCTGCAAAACACGTACCTGCTGTTGCATGAGCACCGCGAAGAGATGGAGCATGTTCTCACGCAGTTATATCGCTCGCAGAGACGGCATGTTGAGGCGCTGGCAGCGAGCCCGGCGCAGGTTATCGTCGAGTATGAAAATACATCATCCACCCTGCTCTCGCCGTCCTACTACCGTAAGTATTGTCTCCCGGTTCAGAACGATTACGCAAGAATTCTGAAATCAGCCGGGAAAATCTATCTTATTCATATGTGCGGGAAACTGCGTGCCTTCATCCCCGATTTCCAGCAAGCAGTTTTTTCGGGTATTACCGATATCGCACCGCTACCTACCGGTGACCTGCCAATCTCCGATGCCGCTACATATTTGCCGGGCAAAATTGTGATGGGTGGCATCGACGCTACCACTTTCGTGAGCAATGACACCACATTCGTAGAAAGGGAAGTCACCAACGTGATTCAGAAGCTAAAACCGTACCGGGGGGTGTTTCTGGGGAGTGGCGATGCTATGCCGAAAAACACTCGAGTGGAAAATGTTAGAATCGTCAAACGGCTGGTAGATTCCCTGGGTACATATGATTGAATGCCATCTGCCAGATGCCTTATCCCAAGGCAGGGAAGAAAAAATGCACAACACAACCGATTTCGCAGAAGTGCGACTACGCAATGCGACTACCTGCGGTAACAATCGTCCCAATCGTGTCACTTACTGAGAGTCTCATAATAAGATGGACTCCGAAAACCTGAACCTCTCCCTTTCGCAAAGAGCTTGCCCCGTACTTGATACGGGGGAGATTGAGAGGGATTTCAAAACCCCCTGTGTCCCCCTTTTCAAAAGGGGATAATA
>JAUYDN010000010.1 GCA_030691775.1 Dehalococcoidia bacterium | reverse complement strand
AAAAAGATTAGAGCAAAATCCAGCGGCAGAATTATTCTCCGCCAAAACGCCTATTGATTTGTCATAATCGCAGGATTATACTTCTTATGGTCGTTTACGAGTCATCTTGTTCGTTGTGACATTAGTGTTTGTTTCTGATTTCGAAATTCGTATTTCGTATTTTTAACCACAGGAGGAAATTATGGTTTCTTTCAATCCCAGCGAAGACCAGCAGATGATTGTCAATATGGTCAAGCAGTTTGCTACGGACGAAATGCGCAAGGTCTACCGTCAGAGCGATGAGAATGGCGAAATCCCGGGTAGTATCATCGATAAAGCCTGGGGAATGGGTTTCGTCTCCAGCGCTATCCCGGAAAAATATGGCGGTGCCGGTGAGGAACGCTCCGTGGTTACTACCTCCCTGCTCGCTGAGGAGCTTGCCTGGGGTGACCTTTCGATGACGATGCACATTCTCAGCCCATCGTTATTCGCGGTGCCAGTGCTGCTCGCGGGCACCGAAGAACAGAAGGCGAAGTACCTGCCAGCTTTCTGCGGCAACAAATTCTATTCTGCCGCCGCCGCCCTGATGGAGCCGCGTTTCAACTTCGATGCTAACGCGCTCGTAACCAAAGCAGAACGTAACAACGGGAGCTACATTCTCAACGGCAATAAGTGCTTCGTGCCTCTGGCTGTGGATGCCGCGCAGATTCTTGTCTACGCCAGCGAGGCTGGAGTTACCCAGGGATTCATCGTGGAGAAGGGCACCGCGGGACTGAAGATAAGCGAGCGCGAGAAAAACATGGGCATCAAAGCCCTTGCCACCTACGAACTTACTCTGGAAAACTGCAAGGTACCGGCGGAGAACAAGTTAGGCGGGGAAAAGGGGTGCGATTTCAACCTGCTTCTCAACTGCTCACGGGTAGCCTTATCCTCGATGGCGGTCGGGGTGGCAAAAGCCGCATTCGAATACTCGCGGGACTATGCCAGAACAAGGGTTGCTTTCGGGGAACCTATCGCTTCACGCCAGGCAATTGCTTTCATGCTCGCGGAAATGGCAATTGAAATCGATGCCACACGGCTAATGGCATGGGAAGCCGCCTGGTTGCTCGATAAAAAGAAGGACGCTGCTAAAGAGGCTTATCTACTGAAAAATTACGCCGATGACATGGTGCTGATGGTCGCCGACCGTGCCGTGCAGATACTTGGCGGGCACGGCTACGTCCGCGAGCACCCGGTGGAGCTATGGTTCCGCAACGGGCGTGGTTTCACCACCTTCGATGGTATGGCGATAGTATAAAGGAGGCACGCAGAAATGATTGAATTTGAACTGGCACCGGAGGAACTGCAAGCGGTCAAGGAAGCCCACGAGCAAGCGGAAAAGGTGGTGCGCCCCATCGCCCGCTATTACGATGAGCATGAGCACGAAAGTCCGGATGCATTGATAAAACAGTTATGGGATGAGAGCCGCCAGGGTAGAGGTATGGGGTTGGGGATGGGGGTCGGCGCGGCACTGAGGATAGAAGAAGCCTGCTGGGGAGACGCAGGTCTAATGCTCACCAACCCGGGTTCGGGTCTGGGGGGTGCCGCAATCCTCACCAGCGGTACCAACGAACAAAGGATGAAGTTCCTGGCGCGGTTCAATGAAGGCGAACCCAAATGGGGCGCCATGGCAATGACCGAACCCGGTTGCGGTAGTGATACCTCCGCCATCCAGACCACCGCCGTCCGAGATGGTAACGAATGGGTACTCAACGGCGAAAAAATCTTTGTCACCGGTGGTCAGCGCGCCGCCACGGTTCCCGGCGGCTTGATTGTCGTGTGGGCGACGGTGGACAAATCGGCGGGGCGTGCCGGGATGAAACCGTTCGTCGTTGAGCAGGGTACGAAGGGTATGCGGATGGAAAAGGTGGAGAAGAAGCTCGGCATCCGTGCCAGCGATACCGCCACCATCGTGTTCGAAGACTGCCGCATCCCTTACGAAAACATCCTGGGCAGTCCGGAAGTGCGGGACACAACGAGAGGAGATACTGCGGGTTTCCGGCGGGCAATGGCGACATTCGACGCCACCCGTCCCATCATCGCCGCGATGGCGCTGGGTGTGGGCAGGGCGGCTCTCGATTTCGTGAAAGAAGAACTGGAGAAACAGGGCATCAAATTGCGTTACGGCACGCCCAAGACAAAGTTAACCGCTATCGAGCGTGACGTTATGGATATGGAGTCTGCCTACAAAGCCGCCAAAATGTTGATGCTGAGGGCGGTGTGGATGATGGGACAATTTCAGGCTAACAGCCTGGAAGCGTCTATGGCGAAAGCGAAAGCCGGGCTTGCCGTGACCCGCATCACGCAAAAAGCCGTCGAGCTAATGGGACCGCTCGGTTATTCTCGCAAGTGGTTGCTGGAAAAATGGATGCGCGATGGTAAAATCAACGATATCTTCGAGGGTACGGGGCAAATCAATATGCTCGTCGTGGCGCGGCGCATTCTCGGTTTCTCCAGCCGGGAGTTGAAGTGACTGCGAAGCAGTCATTGTTATGAAAATAACCTTACATGTCATCCTAGAGGAGTCCGTTCCACCAACTCTCCCGAAGGACGACGAAAGATCTCAGGGTGGGGCTGAGGAAGTCATTACCCTGCACGAGAATATCATTGCTATTAAGAAAACAATGAATAAGGAGGAAAACCAATGGCACAAGTCAGAGAAGCAGTCATCGTTGATTATTTACGCACCGCCTTCTCCCGTTCCCGCCCGCGTGAGCCGGAGCGTGACGTCTTCAACAGTGAACGGATGGATGATGCCGCCGCCCTGCTCATCAAGGAGATACTGAAACGGACAAACGTGAAACCGGAAGATGTGGACGAATTGATTGCCGGCACTGCCCAGCCCTGGGGCGAACAGATGATGTTCGGCGGCAAGAATATCGCCTTCCTTGCCGAACTACCGGTCTCGGTTGCCAGTCATCACATCGACCGGCAATGCGGCTCTTCGATGGCGACCATTCACACGGCGGCGATGGGCATCATGCTCGGATATTCGGATGTGGTATTTTCCTGCGGCATCGAGCATATGACCCATAACCCGATGGGCGGCGGGGGTAGCGAGGCATCGCCGGTGAAGCCGAACATGAAGCTGGTGATGGACCCGAAATACGCGAAATATGAATTTATGACGGCGATGAACATGGGTCTCACGGCGGAGAAGCTGGGCAGGCACGCGAAAATATCCCGCGAGGATATGGACAGGTTCTCATACCGCAGTCACCAGCTTGCCACTAAAGCCTTGAAAGAGGGCTATTTCAAGGGTGAGATTTTACCGCTGGAAGTGACCCTGGCGGATGGTAAAAAGGTAATAATCGATACCGACCAGAGCATCCGTTCCGATACGACAATAGAAGGGCTGGCACAGCTTAAACCTGCATACACGCCGGATGGTCCTATCACCGCCGGTAACGCGTCGCCTCTGAACGCGGGCGCGACCGCGATGTTGCTGATGTCCCGGGAGGCCGCTCAGAAACGCGGACTGAAACCGCTGGCGAGTATCGTGTCTATGGGCTGGGCAGGCGTCGACCCTTCGATGATGGGTATGGGACCTGTTCCTGCCACGCGTAAGGCGTTGAAATCCGCCGGGATGGAAGTGAAGGATATCGATTTCTGGGAGATTAACGAGGCTTTTGCCGTCGTGCCGCTCTATGCCATCCAGCAACTCGGGATCGATATTAATAAGGTGAACGTGAAGGGTGGGGCGGTGGCGCTGGGACATCCGCTCGGCGCCAGTGGCACGCGGCTGGTGGGTACGCTCGCCAGGATACTGAATACGGAGGGTGGTATGTACGGGCTGGCGACTCCTTGCGTGGGCGGCGGGCAGGGTGTAGCGACGATTATCAAGCGGGAAGGATAACGAAGGGGAATTCAAGGCGTGGCACTCGTGTTAGAAGACGGATTTTCGGAGAGGGAATCGTGAGTCTCGTAGGGTGGGTGAAGTCGAGACAGTATCGAGATGTAACCCACCACCAAATAACGCGGGGATGATATCGGTGGGTTTCACCCACCCTACTTCACATCGGTGGTAGATGACAAATCCGAGTCATTTGGTGGAGAAACTGGGATTTGAGTCGGTTTTTCTTTCTGTGCTGATGTTGTTTTCCTAACTTTCTTCCCTAGGCTTATTCTGAAGTTTTCCAGTTCAGATACGGCAGTTTCGTTCAAGAGGCGGCGGATAGCTCCGAATATCTCCTCAGGCGTCAATGCGATGGAGGCTTCTTTTTTTAATTCCCGGCGTATCATGTTTAGCGATGCTTCTGAGAGGATAACCTTTAGTACATTGCGAGGAGTCAGAACATTACTCTTGTACCATACCTGCGACAGCCCATCACGTTTGACATTCCGCAAGCCTATAATCTCAAATTGTGATGATAGCAGAGGGATTTCGTCTGTCATAAGGTCCCAACTTTCTACGGGTGTAGTTTGTGGTGGTTGACTAAATGTAACATGGTGGAGTTGCCATTGACGACCATTCGTGAGGATTGCCCATTCACATCCTATGTTAACGGCGTACGCAATCACCTGTTTTAGGTGTTTTGGAGCGAGTTCCATATTGACCCTTTTTGCTTCAACAAGGATGGCAGGTTTAGCACCAGTTTCAGTTCCAAACTTAATAGCAAAATCGCAGTAATCGGCATCCCCTACTCCCTGGACAACAAATTCTTTTGTGATATGTGAAAAACGGTCATAGCCCATCAGAGTTTCGAAAATACGCTCAATGCGACGGCATGTATCAGCCTCATTAGCATCGGCTGTTATTATGTCGGTGATCATGGCGCGGGCTTCGAGAATAGCTTTTCGCCGAGATGGTTCCAGTTTGATTTCATTTGCCATAATAAAACTCCTTAATGTTTTCTCCTGCTTCCCGTAATATTACCTTATCAGAGAGTTCATATTCTCTTACTTTCATCTGTCGATATTTGCTATTTTAAGAAATAAGTGTTACAAAGTCAACTACAATACGTCAATGGATATGTTCTCAACTTTTCAAAACAAGTCACTATCGATCTCAATTAACCAGCTTCTATCTGCGAGTTTGGCTTAGGTTTATCAGTTCTATCATTTCATATCAGCGTAGCTTATGTATATTAATTTTAAACAAAAGCTAAAAGCTGACAGCTTCTTTTCCCAGTTGCATTCCCCGTTGGCAGTCTGCTAATATGATATAAGAACCCTGAAGAGAGGGCAAAAAGCCCTCTCTCCTCTTTCCCGGCCTCCCTCGCAGAGGCAATGGAAGAGGTGCCGCAAATGGCACAGACGCACTTTGCAAAAATCACCTGTCAAACGTGTTGACAAACATTGTCCACTTTGTTATAGTTGAGAATTGCGCAAAGTGCAAAGTACCTTAACAACTGGATAGCGGAAGGAAGGTTCAAACAACAAGTAATTCTTTTGTTAGTGGACAAATTCTCTTTTATGGAGAGTTTGATCCCGGCTCAGGATAAACGTTGGCGGCGTGCTTTATGCATGCAAGTCGCACGGTTCTTCCCGCAAGGGAAGGATAGTGGCAAACGGGTGAGTAATACGTAAGTGACCTACCCCTAAGTGGGGAATAATCCACCGAAAGGTGGACTAATACCGCATGTGGTCCTTCTCTCAGTGGGGAAGGAAGAAAGCCGCAAGGCACTTGGGGAGGGGCTTGCGTCCGATTAGCTAGTTGGTAGGGTAAAAGCCTACCAAGGCGAGGATCGGTAGCTGGTCTGAGAGGACGTCCAGCCACACTGGGACTGAGACACGGCCCAGACTCCTACGGGAGGCAGCAGCAAGGAATAGTAGGCAATGGGGGAAACCCTGACCTCGCGACGCCGCGTGAGGGATGAAGGCTTTCGGGTCGTAAACCTCTTTTCCCGGGGATGAAAAATGACAGTACCCGGGGAATAAGTCACGGCTAACTACGTGCCAGCAGCCGCGGTAAAACGTAGGTGGCGAACGTTATCCGGATTCACTGGGCGTAAAGAGTGCGCAGGCGGCTTTTCAAGTCGGATGTAAAATCTCCTGGCTCAACTGGGAGGCACCATCCGATACTGCTTGGCTGGAGTGCAGCAGAGGAGAGTGGAATTCCCGGTGTAATGGTGGAATGTGTAGATATCGGGAGGAACACCAGTGGCGAAAGCGGCTCTCTGGGCTGTTACTGACGCTGTAGCACGAAAGCGTGGGGAGCAAACAGGATTAGATACCCTGGTAGTCCACGCTGTAAACTATGGACACTGGGTACAGGGAGTATCGACCCTTTCTGTGCCGAAGCTAACGCGTTAAGTGTCCCGTCTGGGGACTACGGCCGCAAGGTTAAAACTCAAAGGAATTGACGGGGCCCCGCACAAGCAGCGGAGCGTGTGGTTTAATTCGATGCAAAGCGAAGAACCTTACCAAGGCTTGACATGACGGAAGTAGGAACCCGAAAGGGGGACGACCTGTTGAGTCAGGAGCCGCCACAGGTGCTGCATGGCTGTCGTCAGCTCGTGCCGTGAGGTGTTCGGTTAAGTCCTGCAACGAGCGCAACCCCCGTTGCCAGTTATTTTCTCTGGCGAGACTGCCCTGCAAAACGGGGAGGAAGGTGGGGATGACGTCAAGTCAGCACGGCCTTTATGCCTTGGGCTACACACACGCTACAATGGGTGGTACAATGGGTAGCAAGGGAGTGATCCGGAGCTAATCCTGAAAACCATCCTCAGTACGGATTGCAGGCTGAAACCCGCCTACATGAAGTTGGAGTTGCTAGTAAACGCAGGTCAGCAGACTGCGTTGAATACGTTCTCGGGGCTTGTACACACCGCCCGTCACGTCATGAAAGTCGGCAACGCCTGAAGTCGATGGGCTAACCCGCAAGGGGGGCAGTCGCCGAAGGCGGGGTTGATGATTGGGACGAAGTCGTAACAAGGTAGCCGTACCGGAAGGTGCGGCTGGATCACCTCCTTTCTAGGGAGATTAAACTCCTAGGTCGGTTCCCGAATTTTCTCGGGATTCTCCCTTCCTTCCGCTATCCAGGGGTTAAGGTACATTTTTACCCGCGCTTCTTTTCCACCACTGCGTGCTCGGGCCATTAGCTCAGTTGGTTAGAGCACAGTCCTGATAAGACTGGGGTCTGTGGTTCGAATCCACAATGGCCCATTTCGTCTGCGGTTCTCGAAGAACTGTCACTCCGTGAACTCCTCGTCACTCTGCTTGGAGACGATTGGAGGAAGCGATTGGAAAATCGCGGTAAAACCAATGACCAGCTTTTTGCCGAGTACTTCGATTTGGTCGCCGGTAGTAAATCAACTTATAGCGGCTTGAAAGCCCACTGTGTCTTGAGCACCTACACATGGGTAAAACCTGGGGCGGAGTACATCGATGCCGATGGGGTTAACCGTATACTCACATCGTAAATAGGACGGCATTGGTATTATTTGCCTGACTTTTTTCGTGGTGCCTGGAGACATGCTGGTTTCCTCCGCTGTTTATTGTTGTTTCAATCTCTTGAAATGCTCGAATGCTTTGTCCCAGTCTGAGGTATGGCGGGGTTCATAGGTCGTCAAATCGAAAGAGCGACGGACGACTTCTCTCAGTGCTTCCAGAGAAGCAAGTCTGCCCAGCGCCATTGCCTGAACCAGAAGGTTGCCGATGGCGGTTGCTTCAGCGGGACCGGCATGCACAGGCAATCCGGTGGCATCGGCGGCAAGCTGGCAGAGCAGTCCGTTTTGTGAACCGCCGCCGATGATGTGGAGCCGCTCGATGCGTTTTCCTTTCACCTCTTCAAGCTGCCCCAGGACATATCGGTATGCCAGCGCCAGGCTTTGCAATATGACACGGACAAACTCCCCGATGTTATGAGGGGCAGGCTGACCGGTTGCGTGACAGAAATCGCTGATTGCGTGCGGCATCGAAGCCGGATTAAGGAACTCAGGACGGTCGAGGTCCACAATGGTGGTAAGGGTTTGCGTATTCTCCGCCATCTTCACCAGTTCGTCATAGGAGTAGTCCCGCGCCTTTGCCCATTCCTTCCGGCATTCCTGTAAAAGCCAGAGTCCGGCGATGTTCTTCAACACCCGGAAAGTCCCCCCGACGCCGCCTTCGTTGGTGATGTTGTAGGCAAGGGTCTTTTCGTTAATGAGGGGTTTTCTCGACTCAATACCCATGCAGGACCAGGTGCCGCAACTGATATAGGCGAAATCGTCGCCGGAAGCAGGTACTGCCGCCACCGCTGACCCCGTATCGTGGCTTGCCCCGGCAATCACCGGGACCGGTTGAAGTCCTGTCAAAGCACTGACATTTTCAGTGTGTTTGCCGAGGACCGTACCCGGCGGAACGACTTCCTGCATCAGGTTTTTCGGAATCCTCAGTTGGCGGAAAATCTCGTCATCCCAGGCGTTTGTCACAGGGTTGTACAGTTGTGAAGTGGTGGCAAAGGTAAACTCGGTTTTCCGGATGCCTGTCAGGAAGTAGTTGAATATGTCTGGTATAAAGAGGAGGTCGGCGGCGATGTCCAGCTGGGGGCTTTTGTCCCGCACCATTGCATAGAGCTGAAACACCGTGTTGAAAGGCAGGAACTGTATCCCCGTAAGGGCGAAAAGTTTCTTTCGGGGGAGTTTGGAAAAGAACTCCTGCATCGCGCCCTCGGTGCGCCGGTCCCGGTAGGCAACCGGATTACCAATCAAACTCCCCTGCGCATCGAATAAGCCAAAATCTATACCCCAGGTGTCGATGCCGATGCCCGCCGGTGAAGAAGCGTAGCCCGTAGCCAGGATACGCATCCCTTGAAGAATTTCTTCGTAGAGCCTGAAAACATCCCAGTGGAGAGTCCCCATGACATTGAGCATCTGGTTAGGAAAGCGGTGCACTTCACGTATCTGGAGGCGGTTGTCATCACCAAACCTGCCCAGAATAGCCCGTCCACTGCTGGCGCCCAGGTCAAAGGCGAGGTAATGCTCAGCCATGCTTTTGTCACTCCGCGATGATATGTTTCTTCACGACTTCAATGGTGGCAATGGCATCACCCGTAGCTTGCGCAGCTTCAAGTAAGTCTTTGTGAGCGTAAATGAGGAGGGCTTTTTTCATAATGTTCCCGAAGAGTTCCCGCGATAGCGCCATCGATTTCACGGGGTCGGTTCGGTAGGTGAACTGGTCTTCCCCGAACCAGCCATTATAACCGGTATCAATTGCCGCATAACAGAAATCGGTCAAGCGCCAGATATCTCCCGTCCCGGCAATCCTGTCTTCATCATTGGAGTGAAGTTTGGCATTATTCAAATGGAAGTTCACCACCGGCACGCCGGCTTTTCTGGCGACATAGAGCATCGAGGCAGGCTCGACGGCATACATTTGCTCGTGGCCATAGTCCACCGCCACGCCCATATTGTCCCCGCCGCAGGCTTCATTGACCATGCGGGCAACCAGTATCGCCAGGTGCGTGGTCGGGACGACCATATTACCTTCCCGCGGCTCGTGAAGTTTGGCTTCGATACCAAATCTGAGCCTGAGGGATTTCGCTTTCTTGTTGATGGCGATGCAACCGTCCACAAACCGGTCCAACTGTTGACCGTAGTTCACCTCGAAGTTGTAGTCCCAGCCGTCGGAGCCGGGCCAGAGGGCGACGCTCTTGCAGCCGATTTCCCCGGCGATGTCCACGCTCTGGAGGGCAATGGCGAGGGCATCGTCACGAATCGATTTGTTAGCGTTGGTGATGCCGCCAAGTTTCCATTTAGCGTCGGAGAAGAGGTTGGTGTTCATATTGGTCGCCTCTAACCCGAGCCTGGCAAGGGCGGCTTTTACCAGGGCAATCTTGTTTTTATCTATTCGGTTTTTAGCATCGGTAAAGACGGTATCGTGGACTTCCACACCCTTAATTTTGGCTTCTGCTACGCGCTCAAGCCGGGCAGTAATGCTCTCGTCAAGCCCGGGGTCATAGCCTCCAGTAGCAAAACGGTCTGCAAAACCACCAGCCGCCCAGTATCCCGCCGCAAACTTAATCCTGAACTCCTTGAAGAACCGGTCGAGCTTTTCTCCGTCCAGATAGCCGCGGTATTCGACCCCAAGCTTTTTCAGAGCCGCTTTTGTCACTTTCATTTTCTCTCCCCTTGCACGCGTTGCCTCAACTGTCATTCTGAGTCCCGATGTTTCGGTATGAAGCATCGGAAGAACGAAGAATCTCCAGCACCTACTCAGTAGGCACGGAGACCCTTCCGGAGTTTACCCTGAGCGAAGCCGAAGGGCTCAGGGTGACAAGGATGCATTGGAGTTTTAGGGCAACGCCCCCCTTGCACGAGAGGCTACGCGTGGCAGGCATTCGACTTACCAACTCTTATACTTATCGGACATACGGCGGTATTCCTTGGTCTGTCCGCCCAGGGTACGGGAGTAGTAGATGACCATGGCGGACTCTTCCAGGCAGGACGCCCATTGATAGGCTTCCTCAAGCACCTGGCCGGTGGCAAAACAACCGTGTCCGCGTACCATGACGATTTTATACTGTTTCAGAGCCGTTGCCACGACACCGGCGAGCGCGGAACCGGAAGTAATCTCCGAAACAACCACGGGCACCTTGTGAAGAAGATAGGAACCCTCGGTATCGATGGGAACAATCTCGTCCTCCAACAATGAGAGGGCGATGGCGACTCTGGGATGGCAGTGGAGTATCGCCAGCGCAGAGGTCTGGAGATAGATAGCGCGGTGTACTGGCGTTTCAGAAGAGGCGAGCATGATGTTGCTGTCATCCTCACGGAGCCCTGTCTCAACCAGGTCGTCGGTGGTTAGCTGACCCAGTTGTGAACCGCGATGGGTGATGACGATTCGGTCGCCCATGCGCACACTCATATTGCCCCCGTGGGAACTCACCAGGCTGGAGAGGAACAGGTCGCGCCCGATGCGCTGAAATTCTTCCAACATCGTCACGCCTCCAGCCCTAATTGTTTCAGTTTCTCTTTGGTCGGGACGCCCTCAGCATTCCAGCTGCGGAAACGGTAGTATTCCGCCAGCATCGGTGCCAGGTTAACTACTCTGCCCTTCGCAGGCCCCTGCTTGAGTGGTTCTTCGAGTAATCGCCGGGGCAGGGTATCGTCCTTGCAGGTAAAGCCTTCTCTGAGATTGTAAAGCCGTTCCAGGTTCCAGATACGCTCGCCAATCAGATGAAGGTCCTGGGAGGCGAATTGTATTCCCGTGACAGCGCTCAACATGCGGGCGAGATGCTCATCGGAGTTGGCATAACCGGCAAACTTGCAAACACCCAGGGCATCGAATGCGGCGGCAAGGTGCTGATGATAGATAAGGAGTCCGACGTTATCCTGTGAACCGAAGCGGTCCACCAGCTTCGGCACACCCAGAATCTCAGGGTTGAGCATGTTCCCGCGCAGGTGACAGCCTCCCCGGTTGGAGGTGGCAAAAGCCAGTCCCTGCGCTCCCATTGCCCGCGGCTCGTAAGCGGGTAGCTCCAGACCTTTAACCTGCATGGCGCATTCGGGTGCTCCGTACTTTTCCGCAAAACGGCGTGAACCTTCCGCCATGGCATCACCGAGACCACGCCGGTGGGCGATATCTTCGATGAGGGCGAGAAGTGCTCCAGCATCACCGAAATGTACTCCCTCTTTGACAATACCCCGGTTTACCAACTCCATGAGACAGCCGATAGTCACACCGGTGGAGATGGTATCCAGTCCCAGCCGGTTGCACAGGTAGTTTGCCTCTGCGATGACTTCCAGGTCGTGGATACCGCACTCCGGGCCAAGCGCCCAGAGCGATTCATACTCGGGTCCCTCTCCTTTAGAGTGTTTCGTCTTCGTCACCCGGGTACAGCCGATAGGACAACCCCAGCAGGCTGTTTGCTTGACAAAAAGACGCTTCCGTAATGCCTCTCCCGACACTTCATCGGCATGCTCAAAAGTGCAGTCGGTGAAGTTGCGGGTGGGGAATGCCCCCATCTTATTCATTATGTGGACAATCCCGGCGGTCCCGTACCGTGGCAAACCAATGGCAGTGATGGGGCTTTGCTTCAAGGCTTTTTGTGACTCGTATACGATGAATTCAAGACCTTCAGCATCGGCAACGGCCGGCTTTCTGTTCCCGCTGGCGACAATCGCTTTGAGGTTTTTAGACCCCATGACCGCGCCAACTCCGCCTCGCCCCACCGCCCGCGACCGGTCGTTGATGATGGATGCGAACCGCACCATATTCTCGCCCGCGGGTCCGATGCAGGCAACACTTGCCATCGCCGGTTTTGCCACCTGCCCGAGAAGGCTATCGGTTGTAGCTTCCACATCCAATCCCCACAGCTTACTGGCGTCGTTTACTGTAACACCTGCTTCGTCGATAAACAGCCAGACGGGGCGGGCGGCTTTGCCCGTAATGATAAGGGCATCATAGCCGGTGCCTTTGAACCGCACCCCCCACTTGCCCCCCGAATTGGAGTCCACGACTGTACCCGTGAGGGGCGACCTGGTGCTGACACTGAAGCGGCCGCCCGTCGGCGCTTTGGTGCCGGTCAGGGGACCGCTAGCGAAGATGAGGCTATTTCCGGGGCTGAGCGGCTCTACCGAGGGACCGACCTCGTCATAGAGAAAGCGCACACCAAAGCCGCGGCCTCCCAGGTAGTTAGTAGCTAGCTCGCGCGGCAACTCCTGTACCGTGACCTGACCGGTCCCAAGATTCACCCGGGCTATCTTTCCCATCCAACCGCCAATAATATTTACTTCTTTGATTGGTATTTCCACTCGTATTATGGTAGCACTCCAAGCTCGATTTTACAATCAGGTTTATCAATCTGGACACTGGTGGAGTGTCTCCGAAATAACTTGGCAATTACACATGGAGTGTGGTGCCACGGACGAAATATAAAAATGATGGTTGCAAAGGGTGGGAAAGCAAGATGACTGCCAACTTGCACAAGGGAGTTGAGAGGGGCGTCAGCCCCTCTCAAAATAGTTCTTCCCCTTCTCT
>JAUYDN010000152.1 GCA_030691775.1 Dehalococcoidia bacterium | reverse complement strand
AATGACAAAGGTATTAGCCGCAGAGCAATATCATAACCCCAAACAAAAATAGCCTCATTTTTTAACAGCCTCCGATACGGGAGCGGGAATCCAGACCTTCACAAATCTCTGTTTAAACTAACACCATTTGAATGTGGATTGGTCAAATTATCACGTAATGCGGTATATTAGGACATCCATTGTCATCGAGGAGGGCAGGTGGGTAAACGGAAGGCGGATGAAATCAGGACTTCTGAGGAAGAGCGGGTTTATACCACAGGGGCAGGAGAAGTGAGCGCCCCTGGAGGAAGACCTGCGACTCCAGCACGGGACTGGACCAAAGGTAGTGTCATCCGGAACCTGCTCACCCTGTCCTGGCCCATAGTCATCCATAATGCCCTTTACATGGTTGGACAGACTGTCGATATGATATGGATTGGCAGGCTGGGTTCGAACGCGGTGGCGGGTGTCGGGGTTGCCTTCATCATCCACATGCTGATTCTATCCGCGATGATGGGTTTCGTGACCGGCACCCGGGCGATGGTGGCACGGGCGGTCGGAGCGGGAGATAACACGACCGCCAACCATATCGTCAGGCAAGCCTTGATTGTGAGTGTTATCATTGGTGTTATCGTCACTGTGCTGGGGGTCACGCTGGCTGAACCGATATTGGGTTTCTTCGGTTTGAAAGAGGCTGTCGTCATAGAAGGCGTGGCATACATGCAGGTGTTGTTCGGAGGGTGGGTGGCTTACTCCATGTGGCTGGTAGCTTTCAGCATCATGCAAGCCGCCGGAGATTCGCTCACGCCGATGGTGATACATGCCTTTACGCGCTCGGTGCAGTTAGTATTGAGTCCACTCCTGGTCTTCGGGCTCCTGGTCTTTCCGCAGATGGGAGTACGCGGCGCGGCTTTAAGTATGATAATCGGTCAGGCACTGGGAATGGTCATCTCGCTGTGGATTCTAGCAATCGGCAGGACCAGGTTGAAGCTGACGTTCAGCAATTTCCGTTTGGACCTGAAAATGATATGGAGGATGGTAAAGATAGGGGCGCCTGCCATGATTATGGGAATGGAAAGAAATTTCGGGCAGATGTTGTTGCTGAGGGTCATATCACCGTTCGGGACGCTGGCGGTGGCGGCACATACGCTCAACCAGAGAGTAGAAATGTTTGTCTTCATGCCTGGTGTGGGCATAGGTACGGGAGCCGGAGTGCTGGTGGGGCAAAACCTGGGCGCGCGGCAGGCGGGCCGGGCGGAAACGACCGGATGGCTGGCAACCGGTCTCTCGGCGGGTTTCATGAGCGTGTGCGCGGTGGCAGTATTGCTCTGGGCAGAGCCAATCATGAGCATTTTTACCAGGGAAGCGGGTCTTATCGAGATGGGCGGTATGTTTTTGAGAATCGGGGCTACCGGTTACCTGCTCAACGGTCTCTCTACCGGACTGCAGAACTCGATTTCCGGCGCCGGTGATACACTGCCACCGATGCTTGTCAGCATAGCGGCTACCTGGGTTGTATTATTACCGCTGGCTGTATTTCTACCAAAGATAACCGACCTGGGTGTCCAGGGGGTGCGCTGGGCAATGGTTGCCAGCTTGCTGGTGGGGGCGGTAGCCTATAGCATCTATTTCAAAACCGGCAGGTGGAAGCGGAAAGCAGTATAAACGAGAAAGCTCTAATTTCTAAACTCTAAATACTAATCCCCGCCTTTTCCCACCTGGATATATGAGAATTTGAGTATGATAATTGTTAAGAGTTTAGGACTTGGCGAGAAAACTCTAATTTCTAAACTCTAAATACTAATCCCCGCCTTTTTCCCCGCGCCGACTGTGCTGTGTGTGCGACGCTTTGGTTATTGTAGATTCGAATTTGTTTGGTGTTTGTTTCTTGGAACTTGAGATTTGCAGGTGTGGGTATCAGGGGAGGATAATTCTGCGGGGTACGACCCGGCACTTCTCCGCAGTGATTATGGCTTTTATCCGGGAAGCCGCTTCGTTAATACCGCCGCTGTTATTCATTACCACGTAATCGAATCTGGATACTTGCTTCATTTCATCCTGTGCCGCTTGCAACCGCACCGCCAGTTCCGGCGGCTTCTCCGTGTAACGTAACCTGAGCCTGTTACCCAGTTCCTCAAGTGACGGTGGCATGAGGAAGATGAAGACTGCTTCCGGGGCAATCTTCTTGATTGTCGCCGCGCCCTGCACATCAACCTTGACGATGACATCCTTGCCTTTATCCAGGGCGTCTCTCACTGCCTGTTTGGGCACGCCGTACCAGTTGCCGTAGACGTTGGCGGATTCCAGCAGTTCGTTCTTCGCCATCAGCTTCTCGAAGTGAGCTTTAGTCACGAAGCGGTAATCGACGCCGTCAATTTCAGCGGGGCGGCGGGGACGGGTTGTCATGGTAGTCACGAACTGCAGACTGTTTTTTTCTGCCTTGAGGCGGGTGAGGATGGCATCTTTGCCTACTCCGGACGGACCGGAGAGTATGATGAAAAGGGGTGGGACGGGAAGGACAAGCGATTTGTTACTCTTCGGCATAGTAATCGGAAAGACGAAGGGCTATTCTCCTCCGTCGGCAGAATCGATTTTGGGTTGCCCCTGGAGTCTGCCGGAGATTGTTTCCGGAGCCAGTGCCGCCAGGATGATGTGTCCGCTATCGGCGATAATGACGGCTTTGGTACGGCGGCCGTTGGTCATATCGATAAGCATCCCTTTATTACGGCCTTCCTGGATGGTACGCTTGGTGGGCGCAGAATTTGGTGAAGCAATGGCGATAACGCGGTTCATTGCCAGCATATTGTTAAATCCAATGTGGATGAGTTCTATCCCCATAAATCCCCCTATTGAACAGGAAGTAGTTCCTGAATGTTAGCTTTGAATTTTGAATAAACCACTGATTGGGTTTTTGTCACCGGATATTAATTTTTGCCCGGTCAACCGGAACGGGTACGCTATTCCAGGCTTACGCCGAAACCAGTACCCCATATCTTATACCCTTTGGCGTAATTAAACAACTGGTCAAGCACTTGAAAAGGTCAATTTATTCGTGATAAACTAGCCAAAATTGTGCGGATTCGTTAAAATAAGATTGAGGGTAGAAATGCGAGAAAAAATACTTCCGATATTACAATCATACCCCCGTAAAAGGGAGTCATTGATTCCCGTTCTGCAAGAAGTACAGGGAATGTTGGGCTATCTTCCAGAGGAAGCGGTTGTGGAGATAGCCCAGTTTATGGGTGTCTCCCTGAGCGATATTTATGGAGTGGCGAGCTTCTACGCTCAATTCCGCTTCCAGCGCCAGGGTCAGTACTCTGTCAAGGTCTGCCAGGGGACCGCCTGCCACGTGCGCGGCGGGACGAGAATAATGAGCGAAGTTAAACAGCAAATTGACATCGAACCGGGACAGACGACTCCTGATTATAAATACAGCCTGGAGAGGGTAGCCTGTTTTGGCGCCTGCGCGCTGGCACCGGTAATGGTCGTTGACAAGACCGTTTACGGCAGAATGACGACGCCGCAAGTCAAGAAAATACTCGCCCGGTATTAATAACCGGTAGCCGTCCAGAACGAATTTCAGTGATGGTGAGACCATGAACTTTGAAGAACGAAGAAAACAGGCGATTGCGGAGTGGGATGCCCTGCAGAAAAGCACCAGACCGCGTATCCTGGTAGGTGCCGCTACTTGCGGACTGGCGGCCGGCGCCGAGCAAGTTATCACCGCTATCAAGGATGAGCTTGCCAGGCTCAACATCGATGCGGCGATTACACGCGTCGGGTGTGTGGGCTTGTGCTACGCAGAGCCAATCGTGGATATCATCAAGCCGGGTATGCCACGCATTACGTATACCAAGATTACGCCGGAGGTTGCAGTCCAGCTCATTCGTGATTACCTGGTGAACGGTAACCTGCGCCCCGACCTGGCGATGGGCAGTCACGGTGATACACCCGTAAAAGACATCCCGAAGTTCTGGGAATTACCTCTCCTTAAAGCACAGGTGCGCGTCTCGCTACGCAACTGCGGGCATATCGACCCGGAGAGCATCAACCAGTATATCGCCAACAGTGGCTACACCGGACTGGAAAAGGCTCTCAAGATGACGCAGGAACAGGTCATCGCGGAGACTAAAAAATCCGGCTTGAAGGGACGTGGCGGCGCCGGCTTCCCCACGGGACAAAAGTGGGAGTTCTGCTACAAGGCGCCGGGTAAAGAAAAGTACCTCATTTGCAACGCCGATGAAGGCGACCCGGGCGCGTTTATGGACCGCTCCCTCCTTGAGAGCGACCCGCATTCCGTGCTCGAGGGGATGCTTATCGGCGCCTATGCTATCGGAACGCGACAGGGCTATATTTACTGCCGCGCCGAATATCCCCTGGCAATCCAGCGGCTCCAGATTGCCATTCAGCAGATGAAAGAATACGGTCTGCTCGGGGAAAATATCCTGGGCGCCGATTTCAGCTTCGATGTTCATATTAAAGAAGGCGCTGGCGCGTTCGTCTGCGGCGAAGAGACGGCGCTGATGCAGTCAATCGAAGGCAAGCGCGGCATGCCCCGCCCCCGCCCGCCCTTCCCCGCTAACGCCGGTCTCTTCGGTAAACCGAGCAATATCAACAACGTGGAGACCTGGGCGAACATCTCGGTTATTTTTGAGAAGGGCGCCGATTGGTTTGCCAGTTTCGGCACGGAGACAAGCAAGGGTACCAAGAACTTCTCCATGGCGGGCAAGGTGGTGCGCACCGGCTTGATTGAAGTCCCGATGGGTATTTCACTCGGGGACATCATCTATGAAATTGGCGGCGGAATTGTAGACGGTAAACAATTCAAAGCCGTGCTTACCGGTGGTCCCTCGGGCGGCTGTCTGCCGGCAAGCCTGCTCGATTTACCTGTCGATTACGAGTCGCTTAACAAAGCCGGCACGATTATGGGTTCCGGCGGTATGGTGGTCGCCGACGAAGATACCTGCATGGTCGACCTGGCGCGTTTCTTTCTCGCCTTCACTCAGGACGAGTCCTGCGGTAAGTGCGTCCCCTGCCGCGTCGGCACCAAGCAGATGTTGCAAATCCTGGAGCGTATTACCCAGGGTAACGGCGAGCCGCACGATATCGAACTACTGGAAAAGCTGGCAAACACCATCCGTAACACAGCCCTCTGCGGATTAGGACAGACCGCTCCTAACCCGGTACTGACCACCCTGCGCTATTTCCGCGAGGAGTACGAGGAGCACATCAACAAGAAACGGTGCCGCGCCGGTGTCTGCGGTAAAATCGTGAAATCGCCGTGCCAGAATGCCTGCCCTGCCGGTATCGATGTACCGCGGTATATCCGGTTCATCGAGCAGGAGAGGTATGGAGAAGCAGTAGCGGCGATTCGCGAGAAGGTACCGTTCCCGGCAGTGCTGGGCTATGTCTGCGTCCACTTCTGCGAGGCGAAATGCCGCCGCGGTCAACTCGAAGAAGCCATCGGCATCAAAGAGCTAAAACGCTTCGCCGCCGACCGCGATACCGGTATCTGGAAAAAGAACGTCAAAATCTTGCCATCCACCGGTAAAAAGGTTGCCGTCATCGGCTCCGGTCCGGCAGGGCTCACGGCGGCGTATTACCTGAACAATAAAGGGCATAAAGTTACGGTTTTCGAGGCTCTGCCGGTTTCCGGCGGTATGATGCGGGTGGGTATCCCCCGTTACCGCCTCCCCGACGAGGTGCTGGATAAGGAAATCAAGGACATTCTCGACCTGGGCGTGGAACTGAAGCTCAACACCAGGGTAGAATCGGTTGACGACCTGATGAAACAGGGCTATAATGCCGTCTTCATCGCTACCGGTGCGCACAAGGGCCAGAACACGGGTATGGAAGGTGAAAACAGCCCGGGCGTGGTTGATGGCGCTGACTTCTTGCGCAAGGTTACACTGGGTGAAAAAATAGCTGTTGGTGAAAAAGCGGTGGTCATTGGCGGTGGTAATGTCGCAATCGATGCTTCCCGTACTGCGTTCCGGCTGGGGGCGAAAGAGGTGTCCATTGCCTACCGCCGTACCCGCGCCGAGATGCCAGCCTCCGCCGAGGAAGTCGAAGCCGCGCTCGAAGAAGGCATCAAGATTGAGTTCCTCACGAACCCCACGAAGGTGCGCAGTGCGAATGGCAAGCTCCAGGTTGAGTTCCAGCGGATGCAATTGGGCAAGGTCGACAAGAGCGGCCGGCCACGCCCGGCGCCAATCAAGGGTAGTGAGTTCACACGCGAGTTGGATATGCTCATCAAAGCCACGGGACAGGAGTCCGAGACGCCTTCCGGTTTTGGGGTCACGGTGGAGAGGGCGGGGAGAATAAAAGCAAATGCCGATACGCTGGAGACATCCTGGCCGGGTGTTTATGCCGGTGGCGATGTCGTCTCCGGTCCCGCCTCGGTAATCGAGGCAATCGAAGACGGACGCAAAGCGGCGAGCGCTATCGATACATACCTGGGTGGCGATGGTAACATCACGGAAATTCTTGCCCCTGTAGAAGCGCCGCCGAAGTATGTTCCGCCGGAAATCGAAGGGGAACAAAGACGGATGCCGTTCGAGGCGTTTCCAGATGGAGAACGGGTAAAGAGCTTCAAGCTGGCGGAACCTGGCTGGGGAGAAAAAGCTGCCCATTACGATTGTACGCGCTGTCTCAGGTGCGACCTTGAGGCGAGATAGGGGTAAATTTATAATGTCTAATGTCCAATATCTAATCTCTAAACAAATTATCATGGCGCCGTGGCGCCACCCACGAACAAAGAAAATAGAGGTGTCATTCTGGAGCGAAGCGAAGAATCTCAGGGAGGGGCGATTTTCCCCCGCCACCAGATTCTTCCCTTCGGCTTCACTCAGGGCAAGCTGTCGTCCCGATAAAGTATGGGAGGAGCGGGACTCCTCCAGAATGACAAGATAGACCATTTTCTAGGCAAATTCGAATAAACAAAAATGTACAATCATCAAAAATTAGATATCAGGAATTAGACATTAGATATTAGATATTAGATATTAGATATTAGAGAAAGGTGTTAATAGAATGGCAGATATAAATCTAACGATTGACGGGAAACAGGCCCAGGTAAAGCCGGGACAGACCGTGCTGGATGCGGTAAAGGCGGTGGGTGTTTATATACCTACCCTCTGCTTCCACCCCGACCTGGCGCCTTACGGGGCATGCCGGCTCTGCATTGTTGAAATCGAAAAAATGCGCGGCTTGCCTACAGCCTGCACCACTCCCGCTTCCGAGGGGATGGTGGTCAAGACAAATACGGAGCAAATTCAACAGTTCCGCCGTGGTGTGCTGGAACTGATTCTCACCGAGCACCCTCACCCCTGCCTTACATGCTGGCGGCGTAAGCGCTGTGGTCCGTTCGATGTCTGCCTGCGAAATGTCGAAGTCACCCATCGTTGCATCCTGTGTCCCAAGAACGAAATCTGCGAGCTACAGGAAGTCGTCGACCACATCGGTATTAAAGAGGTCGAGTTCCCCTATACCTACCGTGAGATTCCCATCGACCGGGACAATCCCTTCTTTGAGCGTGATTACAATCTGTGTATCGTGTGTGGGCGTTGCGTACGCGTTTGCCAGGAAATACGGCAGGCGAGCGCCATTGCCTGGACATACCGGGGGAGCCAGACCCTGCCGGGGACGGCATTCGGGCGGCCGTTACGAGATTCCGATTGCCAGTACTGCGGCGCCTGTGTCGATGCTTGCCCCACCGGCGCACTCATCGAGCGTGCGCGAAAGTATGAAGGTCCTGGCGACCACAAGGTCCTGACAACCTGTCCGTATTGCGGGGTGGGTTGCCAGCTTAACCTGACCATCAAGAGCGGCAAAATCATCGAGAGCGTGCCCGCCCACAACAACGAGGTCAACCGCGGGCAAGCCTGCGTGAAAGGACGCTTCGCCATCACGGATGTAGTGCACAGCCCGCAAAGACTGACGAAACCTCTCGTTAAGAAAAATGGCAAGTTTGAAGAGGCGAGCTGGGATGAAGCACTGGACCTGGTTGCCAGTAAGCTGGGTAGCTTTAAGAAAGACGAGGTGGCGGTGATCGCCTCCGCCAAATGCACCAACGAAGATAATTACGTGACGCAGAAGTTCACGCGGGTGGTGTTCGGGCATAACAACATCGACCACTGTGCCCGGCTTTGACATGCGCCCACGGTGGCCGGTTTGGTCACGAGTTTCGGTTCTGGCGCTATGACCAACTCCATTAAAGAAATCGGTGATTGCGCCTGTATCCTGGCAATCGGCACGAACACGTCCGAGGCGCACCCCGTTATCGCGCTGGAAATCCCGAAGGCGGTGAACAAAGGCGGCAAGCTCATCGTCGTCAATCCCCGGGAAATCAGGCTCACCCGCTGGGCGGATATCTGGCTCAGGCAGACACCCGGCTCGGATGTCGCCCTGCTCAACGGTATGGCAAAGGTCATTATCGATGAGGGGCTTTACGATAAAGAGTTCATCGAGGCTCGTTGTGAGAACTTCGAAGCTTTTAAAGAGTCTCTGAAATCGTTCGACCTGGACTTCGCGGAGAAGATGTCCGGCGTACCGAAGGATAAGATTGTCGAGGCGGCCCGGGTCTATGCCACCACCAAGCCTGCCGCGATTCTCTACACGATGGGTATTACCCAGCACACTCACGGCACGGATAACGTGATGGCAATCGCTAACCTGGCGATGCTCACCGGCAATATCGGCAAGCCGTCCTCCGGCGTCAACCCACTGCGCGGTCAGAACAACGTGCAGGGCGCCTGCGATATGGGAGGTTTGCCCAATGTTTATACGGGCTACCAGAATGTGGCTGTTCCAGAGGTCAAGCAGAAGTTCGAGACCGCCTGGGGCGCCAAACTGAGTGAGAAACCAGGCTTGACCGTGACGGAGATGATCGACGCCATCCACGATGGTCGAATCAAAGCGATGTATATCATCGGGGAGAACCCGCCGTTGAGTGAAGCAGATGCCACACACGCATTGGCCGCGTTGCGCAAGCTCGACTTCCTGGTTGTGCAGGATATTTTCTCCACGGAAACGACTGTCGAAGCGGATGTCGTCCTGCCGGCGGTTACTTTCGCGGAGAAAGACGGCACATTCACCAATACCGAACGGCGCGTACAGCGGGTGCGTAAAGCGGTGGAAACTCCCGGAGATGCGCGGGTAGACTGGTGGATTACCTCGCAATTAGCCAAGCACATGGGTGCTAAAGGTTTCGACTTCCAGAGCGCGGAAGAAATTATGACGGAAATCAATAAGCTCACGCCGAGCTATGCGGGCATCACTTATCCCCGTCTAGAGAAAGGCGGTATCCAGTGGCCCTGTCCCAACACTGAGCATCCGGGCACACCCATTCTCCACACTACTCAATTCAGCCGTGGCAAGGGCAAGTTTATGCCCATATCCTACCGACCACCGGCGGAACTGCCGGACGCCGAGTACCCATTGATTCTCACCACGGGGCGCGGGCTCTACCAGTACCACACCGGCACCATGACCCGCAAGGTCAAGGGGTTGAACTCATTGCAAGGTGAAGGCACGGTGGAAATCAACCCGACTGATGCGGAACGGCTGGGCATTAAAGATGGTGAAATGGTTACCATCGCTTCACGCCGCGGCAGTATCACCGCGAAGGCACAGGTTACAAAGGTCAACCCGGTCGGCGTGGTTTACATGAACTTCCACTTCGGGGAAAGCGCTGTGAATATTCTCACCAACCCTGCCTACGACCCGGTAGCTAAGATTCCGGAGTTCAAGGTCTGCGCGGTCAAGATTGAGAAAATAGGCGAACCGGTGAAGGTGGGGTAATACTACTAAGTCAAAACCACAGGTAAAAAGTAAAAACTGAATGGGAGGGGGTTCTTGTAACCAAGATTGAATAAGACGTCTCCTTGTCATTCTGGAGAAGTCCGTACCTCCAACGTTTCGAAGGACGACGAAGAATCTGAGGGTGGGGCAGGAGATGTCATTACCTCACACCACTACCCGAACTTTTCGATAACAGATACTCCATTTTCTGGCATTGAGATGTTCCCGGGAAAAGTAGTGAGATTTGAATTTTTAGCTATGGCTTTGACCTTTGACCTTTAACTTTTGAGTTAGACAGGGATTGGAATTGTACCAAATATTATCCGCTGAAACATTAGCTCCTAACATTCACCAGTACCGCATCCTGGCACCGCGCATCGCCCGCAAAGCGAAGCCGGGACAGTTCGTAATCGTGATGGTGGATGAGAAGGGCGAACGTATTCCCCTGACCATCGCAGATTGGGACGCCAGCGAGGGAAGCGTCACGGTGGTTTTCAACGAGGTGGGCAAGACTACCCACAAGCTGGCATCAGTGAAGCCGGGGGATGGCATCCTGAGTTTCACCGGACCACTCGGTTTACCCGCGCACGTCGATAAGTTCGGCACGGTGGTATGCGTGGTGGCCGGATACTCCACTGCCACCTGTGCTCCTATCATCAAAGCGCTCAAAGCGGCGGGCAACCGCGTTATTGTCATTATCCGCGCTCCGTCAAAGGATACGCTCTTCGGGGATGAGCAGTTGGGGGCAATCGCCGACCGCGTCATTATCTCGACGGGTGACGGCAGTTTCGAGTGTGTCGGTTTTGTTCTCGACCCGTTAAAGGATGTTATCCAGAAGGAGAAGGTCGACCGCGTTTTTACGGCAGGACCCGTCTGCATGATGAAACTGGTGGCAAACACTACTAAACCGTTCAAAATCCCCACCATTGCCAGTCTCAACCCTATTATGGTGGACGGGACGGGTATGTGCGGCTGTTGCCGGGTGAACATCGGTGGGGAGACCAAATTCGCCTGCGTCGATGGTCCTGAGTTCGATGCGCACAAGGTCGACTGGGCGTCCTTGATGGCGCGGCGGTGTACTTATTCGGACGATACGGGTCCGGTAAAGTACCGGTGTCTCAATTGCGCGCAGTGGTGAGAGGGAATTTCTAATATCTAATATCTAATATCGAAATCCTAAACGAATTCAAATAACCAAAATACCAATGTTAAAACGCTCATCATTAAATATCAGGAATTAGACACCAGACATTAGGACTTATATCGATGCCACCAAAACTGAATTTAAACCGCGTTGACATGCCCCGCCAGGACCCCCGCGTGCGGGCGAGGAACTTTAGAGAAGTGGCGCTCGGCTATACCCCGGAGCAGGCGCTGGAAGAGGCGAGCCGCTGTATCTTGTGTCCCAAGCGTCCCTGCGTGGGTGGTTGTCCGGTGAACATCGATATTCCCGACTTTATCGAAGCCCTGCGCAAGGGTGATATGCACCAGGCTGTACGCGTGCTTAAGAATAAGAACGCCCTGCCCGGTATCTGCGGCAGGGTCTGTCCCCAGGAATCCCAGTGTGAAGTCGTTTGCACGCTGGAAAAACGCAAGGCGCCGGTTGCCATCGGGCGGCTGGAGCGGTATATCGCCGACTGGGAACGGAAAAACAAAGCGGAGTTAGCCCCGCCTGCCCCACCCCCGCCCCCGACCGGGAAAAAGGTTGCGGTCGTCGGTAGTGGTCCCGCAGGTCTGACCGCAGCCGCGGAAATGGCAAAGCTGGGGCACGCCGTGACGGTGTTCGAAGCTCTACATGTCGCCGGCGGTGTGCTGATGTACGGTATCCCTGAGTTCCGCCTCCCCAAGGAGACTGTCCAGGGTGAGGTCGACTATGTGAAATCGCTGGGCGTTGAAATCGTGCTCGATGCCGTCATTGGCAAGATTGACAGCGTGGATGAACTGCTCGCTGGCGGTTACGATGTCGTATTCCTGGGCACGGGCGCGGGCTTACCGATGTTCCTCGGTGTCCCTGGCGAAGACCTGTGCGGTATCTATTCCGCCAATGAGTTCCTGACGCGTACCAACCTGATGAAAGCCTATCTTTATCCGGAGTACGACACGCCGCTGGGTATGGGCAAGAACGTGGCGGTTATCGGCGGCGGCAACGTGGCGATGGACTCGGCGCGCTGTGCATTGCGGCTGGGCGCCAAGAACGTGTATATCGTGTACCGCCGTTCGGCGGCGGAACTGCCCGCCCGCAAGGAAGAGGTCGAGAACGCCATGGAAGAAGGCATCATCTTCAAGTTCCTCACCAACCCCACCGGTTTTCTGGGTGGGGGGCGCGGCTGGGTGAGTGGGATGCAGTGTATCGAGATGGAACTTGGCGAGCCGGATGCCAGCGGCCGGCGCCGTCCGATACCCAAGCCGGGCAGTGAGTTCCTGATGAAAGTGGATACGGTAGTTGTCGCGCTGGGCACGTCACCCAATCCGCTGATTGCCCAGACCACGGTAGGCTTGCAGACCACGCGTCACGGCACGGTGGTAGCGGACGAGAAGACGGGCAAGACAGTGAAGGACCGGGTGTGGGCAGGCGGCGATATCGTCACCGGCGCGGCGACGGTTATCTCAGCAATGGGTGCGGGGAAGCGGGCGGCGGCGGATATGCATGCGTTTTTAATGAGGAAGTAGCCACTATACTATTTATACCTAACTCCGCTTTGTTGGCATTTTTCTAGAACATGTTTTAACCACGGCTCATACCAGTACCATTGACCAGACACCTCTACTCCATTACCTTTTGCTGGATTCTTGGCATCATTGCTTTGCCACAATTCAGTATGATCGGAAATACGAAACCGAACGAAACTGAGTTTTTGCATCTCTGATACTATATCTTTAGGACGGAATTTCTTGCGCTCAACTTCTTTGGTAACCCAATATTCTTTACTAACCGACTTTGACATTTCGTCATTGGGTCCTAAAAACTCAATTACTTTGTCTGCCTGCCCAGGGCGATTAACTAGCTTTCTTCTGAAAACGAGCCTATAAGAGAAGTGGGGGTCATTAAACTCTTTTTCAGTTAATCCTTTATCAAATTCGCTAATGTACTTAAGCACCCGATTTGGTGTTTTACCTGTATCAGTCCGCTTTTTTACTTGTTCAATATCCAATTCAACAAATTGTATGCTGTAGGTCATTAAATGGTCGAGACCATGTTTTTCACCGAAAAGTTTCTTCAAATATTCATTGAAGTTCAAAACGCTGGCTTGATAACGACCGCTGAGATAATTATCCAGTTCAGTAGTCATTTGATGCTCGATTTCGTGACGAAGTTGTATCAAGAAAGAGAGATTGAGCTTGGTTATGTGGTCTACTGGACACTCATCACAATTTAAGCATCTTTCCAATTCCCAATGTTTCTTAGCACCATATTTTGTCTTGTCATAACGTTTACGATTTGCTCCTTGTTTGTAGTACCTATAATCAATTTTCTGTTTTCGATAATAAGCGTGAAGAAGGTATGTCCAAGCAATTACCATCAATACGATAAACGTCTCCGACTTGAAAGTCACCAAAGGGTCGTTAAACACTTTTATAGCGCACAACGCCGCTTCTTTAGCCTTGATTAGCAGTTCCCGTCTGATTGAGCCAACCGTTCTCGTTCTAACTCTCATAAACCACATCCCTCGCAAATACCCGTTTTACCCAGCTCTCGGTATATCGTTTGTGTGGTGGTTGTGCAGTCACCTCTAAGTTTGGTTTATTGCTAGATTCCCAACCATAATAATCCCATGCATGATATGGAAACGGGATTGACAAGACAAAACTATTCGCGCTCACGCATACACCGGCGGCTTCGGCGTTCGCGGAATAAAGTAAATGGCGGGTATCCAGACTTTTTTATCACGGTGTGAGGCTTTTCAATTCGTGAACTTTACGAGCTTGAGTTTAGTCGTTTATCTGAAAAATGTCAAACCAACCTCTATTGACATAACCCCGTTTTTACACTATTATTTGGTGCGTTGTCCGCTGTGTGGCGGGCGGTAACGTAATACTGAAACAGGAGGTGGCAAATGGCATTTTCGGCAAACTCGACCATCAATGAGATTATGAAGGGTAAGGCGGACGCCAAGGCAATCATCGATAAGCACGCCGGGCGCCCCATCGACCCCGCCCAGCTCCAGATGGCGATGGGCATGAGCCTCCAGCAGGTGGCAAACTTCGTCGGGTGGAACAAAGAGAAGATTGACGCCCTTCTCGTGGACCTGAACGCCTAGCAAAGTATACAGTACTCCCTTACGGGAACACACACTCTCTGCTTTAGACCCTGTAGGTGATGGGGTGCGGAGGGTGTGTGTGTTTATAAAGGCAAAAGGCAAAGGTCAAAAGTCAAAAGTAGATTACATCTTGTAGGGTGGGTTAGTCCGGTTTCAAGGAGTGTCGGCTTTCAGATTTCGAAAGGACGTAACCCACCACAAATCGTCTTATGCAAACATATTTATGCTCTGCGTAGTAAAAGGCAAAGGTCAAAAGTCAAAAGTAAGACGTCGAACCCGGTACGAATGATGATACGAACGTTAAAAAGGAACTGGGTACTACTCGTTATTATCTCGGGTTGCCTCGCCGCCGTATTGTTTCTCGTTGCGCCGTGGAAAGATAGACCGCGCGCGGTTAGCCGGCGAGAGCGTTATTGCGGCTGTCAGAGGCGACCTCGAAGCTGGTGGTTTCAAATTGAGTTCGTTAAGCCCGCAGACAGGAGATAAAGCCGACTATCTCGGAAATGGAATATGGGAAGGAGCGATACTTTCTTCGGTTTTTTACACTATCCGGTCTTCAGAGATAGTTATCGGGATTGAGAGCCTGCAGTTCTCCATAAAATGGCGTTTCGATGAGCGGACCCGCGCAGTGTTGTATCAAGACGTTTCCGACCCGGTAAAATAGAACGAGAAGTACGTTCCTACTACAATTGAGCTCCCGGCATCAAAGCCATTGCCCAGGTAGCGGGCACGTCAGTAAAGAGCACCCAGTCGGAGTTTACCCTGAACTCTCATTTTCACCCTGAAGGGACGCCTGTGCCACCAAAGCAAAAAGCAGGGTGGGTGAAACCCGCCCGATTGAAAACTATACCCACCTTGTCATTCCTGCGGAGGCAGGAATCCAAGAAATCAGCTTCGAGTGTCCTGTCGACACTCATTAGCAGACTCCGATTATTCCTGGCAGAGTAAGTATATCGGGTTCACTCCTTTACAAGCTCTTTTTAAAGGTCTTTCCATTCCCGTTTCTATCTTTCAAGTTGTTTCTCCCTGAAAATAGCCGCATCAATATCCTCGCCATACTCGTAGTAAACCAATGTGTGGACACCGCAACGGCTTGTGAATCCTTTTATTAAATCCTGTTTGTGCTCATTTACGCGCCTTATCAGGTCGTTTGTCATTCCGATGTACAGAGTGCCGTACGGCTTGCTAGCGTAATGTCTCAATAACAGCTTTACAATTCTAAATACAGATGCCAGTTCTTACACAGCGCCTCATCCCCTTGCCCCTTCTCCGCAGAGAAGGGGAAGAACTCTTTTGAGAGGGGCTGACGCCCCTCTCAACTCCCTTGTGCAAGTTGG
>JAUYDN010000142.1 GCA_030691775.1 Dehalococcoidia bacterium | reverse complement strand
CTCGATAGGCCCGTTGATATGCCGTATCTCCGTGCCGCCGAAGAAGCCGACCGCCTGCTTGACCGTGCCCTGCGGGAAGCCGGCATTTAGCGGTTGATATTCAGAGGTAGGACTGAGCACGGAGCCGCCCCACGGCGATTTACCGCGGTACCAGTCCAGCGGGTCGGTGTTGGTATCCAGGGCTTTGTTCATACTTTCCTGCGTGACGATGACATTATCGTTGGGCGGGATTTCCATACCCGGCTTTAAGTCTACCAGAATGCGCAGTTCTTCCGGCTTCGCGTTTTCCAGCGGGATACTGCGGATGTATGAAATTTCCTTCGGTTGTCCCACCGCCACCGTTCCCCTGGCGACGATATGACCATCGGGCGTTTCCACGGTTGCCTCTACCTGTACATCCGTGGCGTCTTTACGCGGCACTTCAACGACGGCACGCACGTCCTCTTTGTGGGTGGTGGCATAGGTGTAGTACAGGCTGATACTGCCTTTTTCCCACCAGCTTTTGCCCCACAGCTCCGCAAAGAGCGGTCCGAACAGGTTCAGGTGCACCGTGCCGGGAATAGTGCCGCCTCGCATCCCCACCGCACGGGCTACGGAATCGGTGTGTATGGAACCCGGCGCCCCCTGCCAGATGTTGATTGGTTGCCGCCAGCCGCCATAGAGCTTGCCGTCCTTGACCATCATATCGTCTGCCATATCGCCCCCTTTTACGCGGAGTATTCAAGAAGACGGCTCTATACTAATAAGGGTGGAGGAAGATGTCAAGCTATTCGCGTGTTTACCTTTCTCTCCCGTTGCTGTACAATCTTGTTTGAGTTTTGCGGAAGGAGATTCTTAACACCATGAAGGGTCGGGTTAAAGTCACGGTCATCGGGGCGGGAAATGTGGGGGCGTCCTGCGCACAGCGGCTGGCGGAAAAAGGCTATGCGGATGTTGTCCTGCTGGATATCATCGAGGGTCTGCCGCAGGGTAAAGCGCTGGATATAAAGGAGTCCGGTCCCATCCTGGGGTTCGACTCAAAAATCACCGGGACAAACAGCTATGAGGCTACCGCAAACTCCGACGTGGTCATCGTCACCTCAGGCGTGGCGCGGAAGCCGGGTATGAGCCGCGATGACCTGCTCATTACCAACCAGAAAATCGTCGCCGAGGTTACCCGCAACGTGGTGAAGCATTCGCCAGAGACCATCATCATCGTCGCCACGAATCCAGTGGACGCGATGGTCTACCTGGCACTGCACGAGAGTAAATTCCCGCGCAACCGTGTGCTGGGACTTTCCGGCGTGCTCGATGGTGGCAGGTTCGCTACCTTTATCGCGGAAGAATTGCAGGCCTCCGCAGGGGATGTTTCACCCTGCGTCATCGGCGAGCACGGCAAAAGTATGGTGGTTATCCCCCGACTGACCACCGTGAAGGGCATCCCGCTGACAAAACTCCTCCCGGCTGATAAAATCGCCAGGCTGGCAGACCGGACGGTAAACGGCGGCGCGGAAATTGTAGCACTGCTCAAGACCGGGAGTGCCTTCTACGCACCTTCGGCGGCGCTGGTGGAGATGGCAGAGGCGGTGATTCTCGATAAAAAGCGGTTGATGCTCTGCGCGGCACGGATGGATGGCGAATATGGTATCAAAGACACGGTTATCGGGGTGCCGGTGAAACTGGGTAAGGACGGTATCGAGCAGGTAGTGGAACTCGAATTGACTTCCGAAGAAAAGACAGCCCTGATGAATTCCGCGAAGGCGGTGCAGGAGTTAATCGGGGTGATGAAACTGACGAGCTAGCGTCATTGTTATGAAAATAGTAATGGTAGGGTGGGTTTAGTCCCCTGTTCATTGGGGACATAACCCACCGCGAAACGAGGTGTGATGCCAAGTTATAAGAGGGTTTTAGTGGACGGGGGTACGTATTTTTTTACCGTAGTCACTTGTGATAGGAAACCAGTTTTTATTGAAGATGCAAGTGTCGCACTGTTAACGCGATGTTTTCAAGATACAATGATAAAGCGACCGTTTAAACTCGATGCAGTAGTAATATTACCAGACCACTTACACACGTTATGGACGTTACCCGTTGGAGATTCCGATTTCTCAACGAGATGGATGCTCATTAAAGGGAATTTCAGCAGGCATAACATCGGGATTAATGAAGGGTTTGTTTCTGAGTCCAGATTTAAGAAGAGCGAGAGAGGAATCTGGCAAAGACGTTTCTGGGAACACAGTATCCGTGACCAGGAAGACTTCAACCGCCATTGTGATTATATCCACTATAATCCTGTAAAACACGGTTTAGTAAATTCTACTCTTGAATGGAAACACAGTAGTTTTACCTCCTTTGTTGAAAAGGGCTTTTACCCGTTGAATTGGGGATCTCAAGTCGGGAATGAAGTGAAAGCAATGAATTACGAATAAAGGAATTGGTGGGTTTCACACCGATTTCATCGGTATCAACCCACCCTACAGGATTGTTAAGGAATCGTGAACACCATACCAGCCAGCCAAATAACTTCGGGGACTGACACCGTAGATGTTGTTGCGGTACTTACTGTTGTCATTCCTGACCCCGTATCCAGTACGGGGCAAGCTGTGAGTGGGAATCCAAAAACATTTACGCTGGATTCCAGCCTACGCTGGAATGACAGGTGAGATGTAGGGTGGGTTAGTCTCCGATTTATCGGAAGCGTAACCCACCGCAAATGAATTGGGCGGGAGAATAGACAAGTCGGTGGGTTTCACTCCGGTTTTCACCAGGTTCTACCCACCCAACTGAATGACAGGTAATCAGAACGGAAATGAAAGAAATACC
>JAUYDN010000206.1 GCA_030691775.1 Dehalococcoidia bacterium | reverse complement strand
CTCGAACTGCACCCGGATACGGTTGCAGACCGGCTGGACAAAATGCCTTATGCCAATGTGCCGCCTGCGATTACCGATATTACCGCCGACTTTGCGTCTTCGATGAAAACCACCGCTGTCCTGGTTGCCGGGGTCGACCGTGATTTAAAGGTTTTGAGACAGTTCGTGGAACAATCGCGGCTTAATGAGACACCAGCTTTGGTTAAAGACATTCTCAACAAGCTTAACGCGGCTGATGACGAATTAAGACAGGCGGAGTACACTGTAGACCAGACAGGGGAGGCGTTCGGGGTGTCTCTCACCGGCCCGTTCAACACGTTAAGAGGTGCCTATGAGGAAGTGCTGGCGAAAATAAACAGAATCAGGGGATTACTACAATTCTATCGAAACATGCTTGCTGAGTTCTCAGCCGTGAATACACGTATTTCTACGTTCCTGACTCTTGAAATTGAACCGGAATCGCAATTCGTGGGTGAGGATGTCAAACTGAGCGGAATCTTGACATCGAGCGACGGTCCTATGGGTGGTAGAGAGATAACGTTTTTAATAGGAGGCTCTCTGACCGGTGCTGTCAAGACGAGTGATACAGGACGTTATGAAATGGCGTTTCAAGTCCCGTATCGCTATATACCGGATGTACGTGTGCAGGCGGTCTATTTCCCCCGCGGAGAAGATGTGGGGGTCTATCTCTCCGCGCTGAGTGAAGAGAAAATTCTCCATCCCTATTATAACGGCACGGCTATCGAGATAACGCTCCCGGCAAAAGCTTACCCCGGGTTGGAAACAACCATCGCCGGATTTTTCGTGTACGGTAAAAATGTGGAGGATATCCCGAGGGAAATAGATATTTACTTCGATAATGTTTTTATCGGCGCGGTGACAGCCAGCCGCGATTTTTCTTTTACGCTCACATTAAGACCCGATATTGCAACAGGTAAGCATAGCGTAACCGTTTCTACACCGGCTGCAGGAAGATACGCTCCGGGAGTGGGGGGAGCAATACTGGAGGTAACGCAGGCAGTCCCGGTGCTTAATCTTGAATTACCACGGGTGGCATTTATACCGGGCGCACTAACACTCAACGGGATGCTTACCTCGGAGATTGGTCCCGTCCCGCAAGCCCTTATTACCTTCCGCTCGGGCAAGGATGGCATCAGCACCCGTAGTCTTGATGACGGTAGCTTTAACGCCAGTCTAAGGACGGGCATGGTAATCAGCTTTATCGGCGCCGAAGTGCTGGAAATTACCGTCACTCCGCAAACGGTCTGGCATGATGGTCTCATGGTCTCCAGGAAAATTCTTTTCGTGAATTATGTGACCTCTAGCTTATTCCTGGTATTGCTCACGGTGCTGGTGTTTGTTTCCCGCAGAATCAAGGTGCGTATACCCGCTTACCTGAAAAGACAGCCACGTCCGGTAAGAAAACCTCCGGAAGTGGGACCTGAGCCGGTTTACACGACCACCGCCGTAATTCCCGCGGAACTGGTGGACGCGGCTGAGGAAATTGCTGAACCGCGCGGGAGAATCATCGGCTTTTATATTGCCCTGTTAAAACTGGCGCAGAAGGTGGCGCGATTTGTTGTAAGACCCAACCAGACGTTGAGAGAGCTGGCGCGTGACCTGCAGAAATCGCTCGGTCCGGTAGGGGAGTATTTTATGGAGCTCACGCGGCTGGTGGAGAAATTGCTCTATTCGAGTCATACCGCTTCGGATGAAGACATCCAGAAAAGCGAACAGATTTCGCGGCGGATAAGAGGGGAACTCAAGGAATGAAGACCCAAACCGCTGTTTTCCTTTCTCTGCTCATCGTGCTCTTCATATCGCTAATTGCGGTATGGTTTATACCGTCCATAGAAGATTTTATGGCGAGCAACAACGCCTGGAACGGTCTCCGGGCGTTTGTCAGCGAGTCGCAGGCGGTCATCCCGGACGATATGACTCAGATTCCGGGTTCACCGGCGAAAAAAGCGCTTATCGTTGTGCCTTACCTGGAGTATTCTACTGAAGAGCTCGCCAGGTTAAAAGAGTTTGTGAGCGATGGTGGAATCTTAATCTTGATGGATGACTTCGGATTCGGAAATGGTATACTTGAATATCTCGGCGTGAAGGCGAGGTTCGGTAAAGCGGCTTTGCTCGACCCGCTGTTCAATTACCGCCATCAATGGCTGCCGAAGATAACGGATTTCTCAGCACCTGTCCTGGAAAAGAACAAGGACATCGACCTGGTGGTGCTGAACCATGCCACGATAATACAAAATGTAACCGCGGGCGAGGTGCTTGCCCGTTCCTCGCCGACAAGCTTTCTGGACGTTAACCTGAATGAAATCCAGAATGACAATGAACCAGCCGGGGGATTGCCCGTGGCGGCACGAATCAAATATGGAAGCGGGTTCCTTATCCTGGTATCTGACCCCAGCCTGATGATTAATAGCATGGTCAACCGGGACGATAATTTCGCTTTCCTTCAGGCGTTAGCGGAACTGGAGGGGGAGAGGGGACTATCGGTAGATACCTCACATCTCACGAAGTCGCCGCTGGATATTACAAAGTCAGGGCTGACCCGCGTGCGTGATTTACTGGCGAAGCCATACCCGCTACTCGGGTTTGTTTCTATTATTTTCGTTGGCGTGACGGGAATGATACTCAGAGGAGGGCGGACCAATTGAACGGCAGTCAAAAAGTCGCTGATTTATACCGGAGAATTCTGGCTGAAATTTCTAAGGTTATCATCGGCAAGGGTGAAATTGAACGCGCCATGACGCTTGCCTTGATAGCCGGCGGGCATATCCTCATCGAGGGTTTACCGGGTACAGCCAAGACAAAGCTTGCCAGGACCTTCGCGGAGATCGTCGGCGGTCAGTTCAAGCGTATCCAGTTCACCCCGGATATGATGCCCGCAGATATCACCGGTTTCTATGTTTATTCGCCGGATGGCAACTCAAGGTTTATCGAGGGTCCTATCTTCGGGCATATAATTCTAGCAGATGAACTCAACCGGACCACTCCGAGAACGCAGGCGGCGCTCCTGGAAGCGATGCAAGAATACCAGGTGACAATCGAAGGTAAGGGTTACGAACTCGCGAAACCGTTTATGGTTATCGCCACACAGGTCCCCACCGGCGGAGAGGGTACTTACCCGCTCACGGACGTGCAGGTCGACCGTTTTCTGCTGATGGTCAGGAGCGAATACCCCACCCGCGAAGAGGAAAAGCGAATCATCAGTGAAATCGACAGGATAGACGAGCCGGACATCAAACAGGTGACCAGCCTGGCGGAGGTGCTCCAGCTTCAGAAACTGGTGAAAGAGGTAGAGGTCTCACCCGATATCATCGAATACACCAGCCTGATTATCAACAGCGTCCGCCACGACCCGGATGTCCTCTGGGGTCCGAGCGTACGCGCCGGCATTGCCCTTTACAAGTGCTCCCGCGTCCTGGCGATGCTCGACGGGCGTGATTACGTTATCCCCGATGATATCAAAGCCCTGACGATGAACTCCATCGAGCACCGCATCCGTATCAAGCCCGAAGCGGAAATGGACGATATTACGGCAAACAAAGTGGTTACCCGTGCACTGGAAAAAACGCCTGTACCGAAGCTGAAAATATGAAGAATATCCCCGGCTGGGTGATTCCACTTCTCAAGCTTTATGTAGCGGCAGTCTTCATTTTCACTGCCGTGGTCTCACCGCTGGCGCTCTCATTTATACCCGTATTACTGGCATTAGCTTACCTGTTTGTCTGGTGGCGCCCGCCCTCGGTGAATGCCAACCTGGTCGCGGATTTATTCGCCTTCTTTGCAATTTCTCTTCTGCTGTCACAGGTGATACCGGTATACTTCGCGGTACTGGCTTCTGTGCCCTTGCTGGTGCTTGTCACCCGTGACCTGGAAGTTACCGCGGAGACTCTACCGTCACCGGTAAGCAATGGACATCGCTCTCTGACGAAGCTCGGTGCCGGTATGCTGATGATAGGCGTCTTAACACTTCTGGTTGGTGTCCTGCTGAACAGCCAGGTACTGATGGCCAGCGCGGGTGCGGCGACTCTCTATTTCCTCGCTCTGCATGCCATCGTAATGATGCGTATCCCCGGCAAGCCTGTCGATGTTGACCCGGTGCACGAAAGAATCGTGGCAGGCACCAGGGAAACACTTTACATAAACATGCTCAGTAAAACAAAGCTCGGCGGCAACCTGGTCCTCAAATCACCTTACGAGTGGCTCACGATACAGCCCGACGTCATTCCGCTGACTGACGAACGGTTCGATGTAGAGGTGACCATTACACCGCCGCTTTCAGGACCGTCTTCAATTATGCTGGAGGCACGTGTGCTCGACAGGTGGGGACTGACCAGCACCCGGTTTGAACTGGCACCAATCACTTTGCACGTCATTCCCCGTGCCCGGTATGCGGAGTGGCTGGCGAAACGCTATCTCACCGAATCGCACATGGGGATGTTACCCTTGATTTCCACGCTGGGCGCGATACGACCGCTGTATGGCTTGCGTATCGGGGTGGAATATTATGGGAGCCAGCTCTACCAGCCGGGGGATAGCCTGAAGAATATCGATTGGAAGCATTCCATAAAATATAACAAGCTTATCAGCAAGGAGTTCGCCGAGTTCCGCGGTCAGCCGGCAATCATGCTGGTGAACCTGGCGGTGGGTAACGCCGAGGAAGCGGATAAACAGGCATACAATGTGGTGGTAGCGGCACTCTCCCTGTCGAAAGAACAGATACCGACGGCAATTGCCGCTTACGACCAGGACGACGTTGAATTTGTCACCAGCACCATGCCACCTTCGAAGCTGGTAGCGCGGGCTTTGGAGGTGATACCGCAGATTAAGATAATCGGGAAGCCGGTAAAATATCTCGGGCGGCCGGATATCATGAGACTGCGCGCCAATATCCAGCGTCTGCAATATGTGGATAGTCCGCCTGCCCGGGTGCTGGCAGAGTTGCTCCGGGTGGAGTATGCCAGTCTCAAGGGCCATGCCCGTCTCAGCCCGGCGACCAGGGCGCTGACACTGGCATTCGAGCGTACCGGGACACCGCAATCGACCGTGGTCGTCATTTCCCTGCTTAATCACGATACCGAAGCGGTTTTATTCATTGCCAGCGGCTACGGAACAAAGGGCAATGCTACACTGGTAGTTGAGGAAGCCGCGCCCCGGAAACGGTAAACCGGCTACTGGTTGACTGTCTTTTACCGTCTCTGAAAACTGTTTACTGATGAATCTCTGGTGCAGGTGGTTTCGGCACCAAGAAAAGTGAAAATGGAGAGCATTTCTTGATGCAATTAGCAAGAGTGGACTCTCATAAAGGGGGTAATGATTTCGCATACCCCACACCGAGATCCTTCGTCGTCCTTCAAGATTATTGGCGGGACGGATTCCTCCAGGATGACAAATTAGACTATTTTTATCTAATTGAAAGTAATGATACATGTTTCTCTTCGGACATACGGGACTAACCCTGGCGGCGGCCGCCACAACCGATTTCGTGTATTCACATTTAAAACCGGTGCCAGATAAAAACACCGCCGTAGATGTAAGGCACCAGCACTTATCTTTTTTCAATATGATTGATAGCCGCTTGTTGCTCTTCGGCTCCCTCCTGCCGGATATCATCGATAAACCGCTCGGCGTGTTTCTGCTGGGCGGGGTCTACCGGAGCGGGCGGATATACAGTCACACCTTGCTTTTTCTGGTGTTATTGACAGCTGTGGGACTGCTCCTGCGGTGGCGGTATAAAAAATCGTGGCTCCTGGTGATAACTTTCGGCGTCCTGACGCATCTCGTTTTCGATAGCATGTGGCGAAACCCGGTCACGCTGTTCTGGCCACTGCTTGGGTTTACCTTTCCCCCGGAGCAGCTTGAAGACTGGTTCAACTCCTTACTCTACGAACTTTTACACCTTCCCCAGGTCTATATCCCGGAGATTCTCGGGGTTACCGTGTTTGCCGTTCTCTTGTTGTGGTTGGTGAAGAAGAAGCGGGTGGGGAGCTTTATGAAAACTGGCAGGGTCGAACCAACCTGATAGTGGGTTTAATGCCCTGTGCTTTCTTGCCCGGAAAAGCGGGAGCCACCCACGAACGATGTAGATGTCCGTTTTCTTCACTTGCATGTACCCCTGGTGTAGCTGTAATCCGGTTGGGACT
>JAUYDN010000194.1 GCA_030691775.1 Dehalococcoidia bacterium | reverse complement strand
AAGAATCTCCAGCACCTACTCAGTAGGCAGAAATTGTGGGTAAGAGCTGGAACAACCGGCGGAAACCCACCTGTAAGGCTTCGTTTTCGGCGGGTTACGCCACCGATACATCGGATGACTAACCCACCCTACATCTTGATTATTGTTATTCCCGCCTGCGCGGGAACAGGCTTTGTGATTTTCTCGTTACGTTGCTTGCCGCTGGCGTGGCGTGGCTTCCGCGGCGCCCTTGAGGTCACCGAGGGCGTAGCTCATCGTGTACAGGTGGTAGTAGATGCCACCCTTCTCCATCAGCTCCCGGTGACTGCCGATTTCCGCAATTCTGCCCGCATCCAGCACCACCACCTTGTCCGCATCGTGTATGGTGGAGAGGCGGTGAGCGATTACCAGCGAGGTGCGGTCCTTGAGGATGTTCTTGAGCGCTTTCTGGATGAGAATTTCCGTCTGGGTATCGATGTTGGCCGTGGCTTCATCCAGGACCAGGATGCGCGGGTTGGCGAGCACGGCGCGGGCAAAGCTGATTAGCTGGCGCTGGCCCTGGCTCAGGTTGCTACCGCGTTCCTGCAATACAGTCTCATAGCCGTTTTCCAGCCGCATGATGAAGCCATGGGCGCCCACGGCTCCGGCGGCGGTGATAATGTCTTCGTCCGAGCAGTTTTCACGTCCGTAGGTGATGTTATCCCGCACAGTCCCGGAAAACAGGAACGGCTCCTGCAACACCATGCCGGTCTGACGCCTTAACGATTCCTGCGTGACCTTGCGGATGTCATAGCCATCGATATGGATAGCGCCTTTAGTTACTTCGTAGAAACGGTTTACCAGGCTGACGAAGGTGCTTTTGCCGGCACCCGTCGAACCTACCAGGGCGATGGTCTCCCCCGGGTTTATTTTCAGGCTGATATCGTGCAGTACCTCGATGCCGTCCACATAGGAAAAGCTGACGTTATCGAAAATGATTTCGCCTTTGATGGGCGGTAGCTCGGTGGCGCTGGGTGCATCGATAATTTCGGGCTTGATGTCCAGCATCTCGAAGATGCGCTGGCCGCCGGCGGTAGCGCGCTGGAGCTGGGTGTATTGCATGGCGAGACTGCGGATAGGCTCGAAGAACCGGTTGATGTAGAGCACGAAGGCTATCATCTGTCCGATGAGCAGTTTGCTCTCCAGCACCTGGTAGCCGCCGAAGATGATGACCAGCGCCATAGAAATACCGACCAGGACTTCCACCGAAGAAAGCAGGCTTGCGGAGAGGCGGCTTGCCTGGAGGTTGGCATCCAGGTTTTGCTCGTTGACATTGCCGAAGCGCTGGAGGTTGATGTTTTCCCGGGACATCGCCTGGATAACGCGTGCGCCGGAAATGTTTTCCTGCAAGCCGGCGTTGACCACGGATATCGCCTGCCGTACTTTCATAAAGGCATTACGGGATAGTTTTTCATAGAAAAACATCACGGTGGCTAGCAGGGGAAGCACACTCATCGTGATGAGCGCCAGGGTCGGGTTCATAGCAAAAATCATGAAGAAAACGACGCCGAGACTCAAGAAATCGGCGATAATTTCCAGTAAGCCGGTCGAAAGCACTTCCTGTAGCGCGGAGACATCGTTCTGTACGCGTGACATGACCCGCCCGACTTCGTGCCGGTCAAAAAAGCCGAGGGAGAGTTTCTGGAGGTGGTCGAACATCTGCATACGTAGTGTATACAGCACACTCCGCCCGATGTCCGCCATAATGTAGAGCTGTGCCCATTGCGCTCCCCACTGTATCAGGCCGTTGGCGATGAAGAGGAAGAATATCATGGTGAGGATGTCCGCAGTGCCGGAGACCTGGAAGGTATCTACCACAAACCGGTTGAGGAACATCAGCCCTGAAGTTGTGCCTGTTGCCACATCGATGGCATCACCGATTAACGCCGGTATCATCAGACCGGTGACCGTGGTGAGCACCATGGTGGCAATGGATAAGGTAAAGCCCAGCCGGTGCTTCTTCAAGTAAGCGAGCAGACGAGTGACAACTTTGTGGTCGTAGACCTTGCCGAAGAGTGCCTCATCGGAAAGCTGAGCCGAGCGCGCCAGCGAGTTGGGACCCATACCTCCGGGGCGTCCGCCCATCATGCCGCCGGGTGGCCCACCTATTCTGCCGCCCATGCCGCCGCCACCGCTGCCCCACATACCGCCGCCGTACATTAAGGTAAAACTCCTTTCCCGAGTGCTTCTTCCTGGGCGCGTAGCTGTAATTCGTAGATTTCCGGATAGATTCTGCCCTCCTGGAGCAACTGCCGGTGCAGACCGCGTTCTGCAATCTTACCTTTGTTAAGCACCAGAATCAGGTCGGCGTCTTTAACCGTCTGGAGGCGCTGGGCAATGACGAACGTGGTACGCCCTTTCATCAGTTCGCGGAGTGCTTTCTGGAGCAGGAATTCCGTCTCCGTATCCACGCTCGATGTAGAGTCATCCAGGATAAGGATGCGCGGGTCCAGGAGCAAAGTGCGGGCAATCGCCAGTCTCTGCCGCTGTCCGCCGGAGAGGGTGATGCCGCGTTCACCGACCCAGGTGTCATAACCATCGGGCATACTGACCACGAACTCGTGGAACTGGGCGGCTTTCGCCGCCTCGATGATGTCGTCCATGCTGGCGTCTACCGCCCCGTAAGCGATGTTATCTCTGATTGTCGCAGAAAAGAGGAAGACGTCCTGCTGTACCATGCCGATGTTTCGGCGTAGTGAAGAGAGCGTGGCATCACGGATATCCACGCCATCGATGGTTATCTTGCCCGAGGTAACATCATAAAACCTGGGAATCAGATTGACCAGGGTGGTCTTGCCACTACCGGTGGCACCGAGCAGGGCAATCATCTGCCCCGGTCTGGCTTCAAAGGAGATGTCTTCAAGGATATTTCCCACTGATTCATAGGGGTTCATGGCGTAGGTAAAATAGATGTGGTCGAACTTGACCGTGCCCTTGGCGTTTGTCAGTGTAGTTGCGTTCGGTTTTTCCTTTACCGCCGATTGCTGGTCGAGAATTTCAAAGATACGCTCCCCGGACGAAATGCCACGGGATAACAAATTCACCATCCAGCTCAGCATACGTATCGGCATTATCATCATCGTCACGTAAAACAGGAACTGGGTAAGCTGACCGGCGGTAAGGTTGCCGTTAACCAGTTCGCGGCCACCCCACCATAAAATCAAGCCGCTGGTGGCGGTGAAAAGGAAAGTCATCATCGGTCCGGCGAACGCCTGGATGCGCGCCGAGGCCAAGCCATCGTCGTAGAGCTTGCGGACTTCCACATCGAACTTATCAGACTCACGTTTTGCCCTGGAAAAGGCTTTCACCACCCTTACACCGGAGAGGTTTTCCTGCAAAACGATGGTCATCAAAGCCATTTCCTGCTGGATTCTCATCCAGATGGGGCGGAGTTTTGTGCCCATTTTAACAGCAACGAAGGCGACCGGCGGCAAGCAGATAAGCGTCACCAGTGCCAGCGACCAGTTCATGGAAACGAGAATTCCCAGGATACCGAAGAACATGGTGGCGATATAAATGGTACGCATGAAGCCCATGGCGACGAAGAACCGCACTGCCTCCACATCCTGGGTGGCGCGTGACATCAGCTGTCCCGTCTGCGCTTTATCATGGAAGGCAAAGCTTAAGCGCTGGATACGGTCATAGAGCCGGTTGCGCAGGTCGAAAGCCACTTTCTGCCCGATGAATTCACTGATGTATGTTTGCCCGAAGGCGGTTACGGCACGGAGGAGACTGACGATAACAATGCCCGCACCCCAGTAGATGAGGAGGCTGGTTTGGACGGTAAATTGTCTCGTAACCGGGTCTCTCGGCACGCCGAAGTCGATGGCACGCCGCAGGAAATCGGGTACGAGAAGCTGGAACCCCGTGGAAAGGATGAGCAAGAAATAGGAGAGGACGACCCATTTCCAGTAACTTTTAAGCAGACCGAACAGGCGCCAGATAATACGCATAGCTACAGAGAAAATTCCAAATTACAATAATCAAGCATCGAGCCCTTTCCCATTTACCCCACGAGAAAGAAAATCACGAATTCAATCACTATCTATTATTCACACCTGACGTATCAAAATGCAAACATTTTGTTTACATAATGTTTTCACCAGTATTTATATACAAAATCTTAAATGTTTGCGCCCACGTATTCTGATGAGTTTCTTGTCAATCGGATTGTCATTCTCCGCGAAGGCGGGGAATCCAGCAGCCCATACCTGTATTACTGGCTGGGATTTCTGGATTCCGTATCGAGTACGGAATGACAATATTATAATGAGGGGTCTACGACCATTACACCCCTCATCTTTAATCCCGATACAGGTGATAATATCTATACGCAACTATATATGTCGTTACATCATATAGTTATCAGAAAACAGTGAATATTTTTTACACGACTCGTTGCTGACTGCTGAAAGTCCCGATTTCATACGGGATCGCGACAAAGTCGGGGCTGAAAGCTAAAAAATATTTCATAATGTGGTACTAAAACAGGGTGAAAAACCCTTGACATGCTACTATATATTGTGATTGAATAGTATCCCTGCTACCAGTTGTAGTAGTGTCAGGAATTTTTCCACATACGGGAATGGTATTTTCCGGGGGAGAGGAAGTTGTGAAATGCCCCCATTGCGGTTACTATGATTCTAAGGTATCGGACTCGCGGGATACAAGTGACGGCGTACGACGGCGGCGGCAGTGCCTGAGCTGTAGTGGTCGCTTTACGACCCACGAGCGCATCCAGCAGAGCACCCTCTTTGTCATCAAGAAAGACCGGCGGCGTGAATCTTTCCAGAAAGAAAAACTGCTTAACGGCATGCGTCGTGCCTGTGAAAAACGTCCGATTGCAGAGCACGTTATCGAGCGGCTCGCGGATGAAATCGAATCGGAGCTGTTTGCGCAGGGAAGAACCGAAGTACCAAGCACGCTTATCGGGGATATGGTGATGGAGCGGCTCAAGAGGCTCGACCACATCGCCTATATCCGGTTCGCCAGCGTCTACCGGGACTTCGCGGACATCACGCGCTTGAAGCAGGAAGTGGATAGCCTGGCGGGTATCAATACCGGCGAGCCTGAAGAGGCTATACCTTCGGCGCAGTTACCATTGTTACCGGATACCCAGGTGAAAACCGCGGGAAAGGCCGGCGGGAGAAGACAACGGTGACATACAGAGGCAAAGGACAACTCAGCCCCTTGACCCGCAACCAGATTGCGCGGGCGACTTTTGCGGCGGCGGAAAAAATGGGCATCTCCAACCGTCAGCAAATCGAAAAGCTCGCCCAGCAGGTTATCGAGCGATTGGAACGCAAACAGGAGCTAGCAGTTGCCAGCCAGGGCAAGGCGCAACCACTACCCGGCATGGAAGACCTTATACCCACCACCCCGCGGCGCGAGAAGCACCTTACCAGCGAGACCGAGATTCTCGACCTGGTGAAGGAGTTTCTGGACGCGAAAGAAAAAACTACTCCCGAGGAGGTCTCGCCAGCAATGACAATAATGAAAAATGACGAAACAGGAAGCGCTACCGGAAACGAACTGAAATTGACGGAAAACGCGCGCAAGGTGCTCGAAAAGCGCTACCTGACAAAGGATAAAAACGGCAATCCGGTAGAGACGCCGGAGCAGTTGTTCCACCGCGTGGCACGGACAATCGCCGCCGCGGAGCTTATCTATGACCCGAAAGCGGATATCGATAAGTGGGAGAGCGAGTTCTACCGCGCGATGGTGAACCTGGAGTTCCTGCCCAACTCGCCGACGCTGATGAACGCCGGCAGGGAGCTGGGACAGCTTTCCGCCTGTTTCGTCCTGCCCATCGAGGACTCTATGGAGTCTATCTTCGATGCCGTCAAGTACACGGCATTGATTCACAAGAGCGGTGGCGGCACCGGGTTTTCCTTCTCGCGTTTGCGGCCCGAGAGCGACCGCGTCGGCTCAACGGGTGGCGTCGCCAGCGGTCCCGTTTCCTTTATGCGTGCCTTCGATACGGCGACCGATGTCATCAAGCAGGGCGGGATGCGGCGCGGCGCCAACATGGCAATCCTGAGTGTCGACCATCCGGATGTGATGCGGTTCATCCACGCCAAGAATGATGCCAATGTGCTCACCAACTTCAACATCTCCGTGGCAGTGACCGGTGATTTTATGGAAGCGGTTAAAGAGAACCGTAAATATGAGCTTATCAATCCCCGTACCCGTGAAGTGGTGAAAGAAGAAAATGCGAAGCTGGTGTTCGACAGAATGGTCGAAATGGCTTGGAAGACCGGCGACCCGGGCATAATCTTTATCGACCGCATAAACGATGATAATCCTACACCCGGTCTTGGTAAAATCGAGAGTACCAACCCCTGCGGCGAACAACCGTTATTGCCGTACGAGTCCTGTAACCTCGGTTCAATCAATCTTGCCCTGATGCTGAAGCGTGTCAGTGGCAAGTGCGAAATCGACTATCCGCGGCTGTCGCTCACGGTGAAGACGGCGGTCCGGTTCCTGGATAATGTCATCGATGTCAATAAGTTCCCGCTCGACCAGATTGCGGAGATGACACGCAAGACCAGGAAAATCGGGCTGGGGGTGATGGGTTTCGCCGATATGCTGATGCTACTTGGTATTCCATACAATTCAGAAAAAGCTCTTGAGGTTGCTGAGAAGCTCATGGCTAAAATTCAAGACGATGCCACACTTGAATCGGAAAACCTGGCAAAAGAAAGGGGGGTGTTTCCGGCTTACGAAAAAAGCATCTATCCAAAGCACGGACTTAGAGTCAGGAATGCCACGCGCACCACTATCGC
>JAUYDN010000129.1 GCA_030691775.1 Dehalococcoidia bacterium | reverse complement strand
ACAAGGCAATCGCCGGAACTCTCTTTATCACCTTGGACACTGCCAAGAAACACGTCGGAAACGTTATCGACAAGCTGCAGGCACGTAGCCGCACCCATGCGGCGATTATCGCGGCCCAGGCAGGCATCGTGGGCAATCCTATCGCTGTTGTCCTTGAAGCCCTATCTGAGACAGGGGCAGTTGCCTGAGGGTCACGCTGTGACGGTAACCGGCCCGGGAAAGTGGGCTGCATCCCATTGATTTGACAGATATGCTGCGGAGAGTGCGGCGGGGTAATTCCTTATCCGGGTTAATATTCAGTAGCTCCTGTAGTCTGGCAACCAAGTCAGGGTGTAGAAAGTTCGATATGTGTCCCGAGTGGCCAGAGACAAGCATACCGAGCGCCGATTGAGTAAAATACCGGGGAAGTACCCGCGCAATTGCCAGGCACTCCTCGTGATGTTCCCATTCCCCTTTAATGATTTCCACGGCAGTTTATTACGTTTCTATATATTTTTACCTATTTTATAATGCCAATTCGGTATTTTAACATCGGGTATTCGCGACAGGCAAGCAGTTGCTCAAAATAACTCGGATAATGCTTGACGTCTGAATCAATGGCTTGTTACACTATGAGTGGCAAAGGCTGAACACTCTATCCCGCAGATTACAGAAATATCATTATTAGAGCCAGTGACTGTATTCCATTCTGTAACCTGAGTAAAACGTCGTGTAAAGGTAATTGAAAGGAGAAAGAAGTGCGTGTCACCATAAGTGTCATTAAGGCAGATATCGGGGGGTATGTAGGGCATTCGGAAAGTCACCCGGATATTATTTCCTGTGCCCGTGATTACCTTGTCGATGCCAAAAAGACCAAGCTACTTATCGACTATTACGTCACGAAGTGCGGTGACGACCTCCAGTTGATAATGACACACCAGCGTGGGGAAGAAGACGAGAAAATCCACCGGCTTGCCTGGGATACTTTCGTGGAGGGCACCAAGCTCGCGAAAAAATTGAAACTCCATGGCGCGGGACAGGACCTCCTGGCTGACTCCTTCTCGGGGAATATCAAGGGTATGGGTCCCGGCGTCGCCGAAATGGAGTTCGAGGAGAGGGAAGCGGAGACGATTCTCATTTTCATGGCGGATAAAACATCCGCTGGCTCCTGGAACATGCCGCTTTATAAAATGTTCGCCGACCCATTCAATACTATCGGTCTCGTGATTGCCCCTAACATGCACGCCGGTTATTCTTTTGAAGTCCACGATGTCAAGGAGCACAAGAAAATACTCTTTCACGCTCCTGATGAGCTATATGATATGCTGGTTTTTCTGGGCGCGCCATCACGGTATGTCGTGAAAGCGATTTACCACCGCGAGACCAAGAATATCGGTGCGGTATCCTCCACGCAGAAACTGTCGCTTATTGCCGGAAAATATGTCGGTAAAGACGACCCGGTCTGCATCGTGCGTTGCCAGGGCGAGTTCCCGGCGGTCGGCGAGGCGCTGGAGCCTTTTGCTTCCCCTATCCTCGTCGAAGGCTGGATGCGCGGCTCCCATATGGGTCCCCTGATGCCGGTTTCCGTCGCCGATAGTACGCCATCGCGCTTCGATGGTCCGCCGCGTGTGGTGGCACTGGGTTTCCAGCTGGCAGAAGGCAGGCTGGTCGGTCCGCGGGATATGTTCGATGATAAGGCGTTCAACCTGGCACGCCACCAGGCGAATGAGATGGCTGACCTGATGCGGCGACACGGTCCGTTCGAGCCGCACCGCCTGCCACTCGATGAAATGGAATACACCACCCTGCCGGGTGTGATGAAGAAGCTCTCAAAACGGTTCGAGCCGCTGGAGTAACTACAAGCTATTCGCTATCAGCTGTCAGACTGGGAGTGCCCGTTGCGCCCGAAACTGTTAATCGCCACGAATAACGCCGGCAAGTTACGCGAGTACCGTTCTCTGCTCGAAGGCATGCCTTTTGATTTGGTTTCTCCGGCTGATGCAGGTATCAAAGCGGACGTGGCGGAGACGGGCAAGACCTTCGAGGAAAACGCACGGTTGAAAGCGCTGGCATTCGCTTCTTTGAGCAAACTGCTGACGCTTGCCGATGACTCCGGTCTGGAAGTGGATGCGCTGGCTAGCGAGCCGGGCGTGAGGTCCGCACGGTACGCCGGTGAAAATGCTACGGATGCCGACCGCATCAGCTATCTGCTTGTCAAGCTCAAAAATGTCCCCCGGGAAAAACGCTCGGCACGGTTCCGCTGTGTCATCGCTATCGCAAAACCCGATGGTTGGATTACAACCTGTGAAGGTGAGTGCGCCGGGTACATTACGCTTGAGCCACGTGGCACCTGCGGATTCGGCTATGACCCGGTCTTCTATTTCCCCGAACTGGGGAAAACGATGGCGGAACTGGTGCCGGAGGTAAAAAACAGGGTGAGCCACCGCGCGCGGGCGGCGGCAAAAGCCAGGGAGATACTCCTCAAAATAGCACGGGAGTCCGTCATATAAAGGGAAGTTTTAGTCATCAAACTTTCAGATTTGGGTGAGACGTTTACAACGTTTTATTGTCATTCCAGCGAAGGCTGGAATCCAGAAGGTGTTGTGTCTGGGTAACAAGAGCAAGCCAGAGAATGACACAAAATAAGGAATCTTTTTGTCAGTTGATACTTGATAGTTGATGTTTTTTATTTGGATAGTGGGGTTGTACGGAGGGGCGGTTTGTTATATACTACACTACTACATCAATAATTTGCGGAGAAGTGAAATATGAAGTTATCGTGTCTGCAGGAAAATCTGAGCAAAGGATTGGGGATTGTCGGGAGGGCGGTCGCCACCCGTACTACGCTCCCAATCACCAATAACGTTTTGCTGGTGACGGAAGAATCGCGCCTGAAACTGGCGGCGACCAACCTGGAGATGGCTATCAGCCACTGGATCGGCGCCAAAGTCGAAGAAGAAGGCGCTATCACGGTACCGGCGCGCCTTATCACCGACTTCGTGAGCTCCCTGCCGCCGGGTGAAAAAATCGATATGAAACTGACGGGCAAAACGCTCGAATTGAAGTGCGCCCGTTTCGAAGCCCGTATCAGCGGTGTGGATGCCAGGGATTTTCCACCTATACCCAAGCTAGACGAGGGTATCGCGACTTCCATCGAAATCGAAGCACTGCGGCAGGGCATCAGCCAGGTGGTATTTGCCGCCGCCACGGATGAGTCCCGCCCCGTACTCACCGGCGTCGACCTGCAATTGGAAGGTAGCCTGTTGACGATGGCGGCCGCCGATGGCTTCCGCCTGGCGGTCTACAAGCTCCCGGTTACAAAAGCGGTGGGGCAAAAGGTAGAAGTCATCATCCCGTCGCGGACGCTGAACGAACTGAACCGCCTGATTGCCGATGATGAAGAGACGGTAGAGATGACGGTCAATACCAGCAAAAGCCTGGCAGTGTTTAAATTGAAGAAGACCGAGCTTGTCTCGCAGATGGTACAGGGCACTTTCCCGCGCTACGGACAGCTCATTCCCGCCACGGCGAATGCAAAAGCCACGGTGAGTGTCGCCGAGTTCCTGCGCGCCTGTAAGATGGCGTCGATTTTCGCGCGGGACGGTAGCGGCATCGTGCGCCTGGTGATGAATCCCGGTAAGATTACCGTATCCTCCAAATCAGAAGAGCTTGGCGAGGACACGGGCGAGATCGATGCCACCGTCGAGGGGACTGAAGCCAAGATTGCCTTTAACGGTAAGTACCTCACGGACGTACTCAGCGTGCTCAAAGAACAGCAGGTCACGCTCGAGACCACCAGCCCCTCCAGCCCCGGCGTCCTCAGACCGGTGGGCAGTGATGCCTATGTGCATGTGGTGATGCCCATGTTCGTGCAGTGGTAGGCTGATAAATGGCAACGAAGAAAACAGTAAGTAAGAGTAAAGTGTTTCAGGTTATTAGAGATGGTATTGTCTTTGAACTCCAGGCTGAACCGGAGGGTGGCTATACTATCTCTGTGCCATCATTGCCCGGCTGCATCTCTTACGGCAAGACGTTTGAAGAGGCGATGGAGATGATAAAAGATGCGATGGAGGGGTGGCTGGCGATAGCGCGAGAACAGGACGTGCCCATCCCGGAACAGTTTGAGGCTATCGAGCATAGCGCGAACAAATACTAACATTGCCAATGTTTTTGAAGTATTTCCTGTTATGCGATAATCCCCTTTGGCACGAGCAGATTCCCGATTAAAGCAAACCCTAATAAAGTTGTCCACGCTTCTAGCCAGTACTCTAAGGTCATGTCTGCGTCTACTGCTAATCAATATCGGTAGCATGAGCCTATTTGTTAGACCAGTAATCATACCTATTGTGCCGATTATCAATCGTCTTGCGGACTTCGCTGAATTTTCTTCAGGCTTTGAATTCTTTTTATAACCTGCTTTTGTCACCATGCCTTTAATTAATTTATCGCTTTCAGGGATTCTATTCTCGACCGTAGAGAATGTTTCCTGTACGCCAGGCAATAACATGCAATCCTTAATATTCTCATACAATTCTTTAGCTTTAGGGTGTTGTTCCAACACCACTGCTAATACGGCAGCACAGTAATCTAGCTTTATTGTCTCTGGCGGGTGATAAGATTTGTCGTATTCGTTAGCGTCTTTTCTCATGCTCGCATTATAGCCTACAGAAGAAGCTTAATACTGTAATGCCGTACTAAAGTACTTTACGCAAAGCTAAAAAGATGATATACTCTGGGCATGTCGCTTTTTAATAAATATTTTAAAACTACAAATTTTCTATCTCTTGTATTAATGTTTTCCATTATTTATCTATCTGGGTGCTCCTTTTCTGGTAATAGTATCATCAATAAAAATAGCGGTGTAATCAATAAGGATTTAGATATAAAAGTAGTCGGTGACGAATTTCTTAAGGGTCTAGACCCTAACATGAAAGATTATCTCTATTTTACAGTATTTGTTCGACCCAACAAGAACACCGTCCCAAATTCTAAATATAATGTAGACGTTATATATAAAGAGACTAATACCATTTGCTCTTCTTTTACCATAAATTTTGGTGAAATACCTACAAACTTGGATAAAAGTGATTATTATGGTTATAATGCTTACATTAATAAAAATTCTCAACCAATACGTGATTACAATGATAATATGGCTTTGCCTGTCAAAGATAGAAAAAATATTACCCCCCAAAACATGTTTGATTTTAAAACAACCAATCAAACGATAAATAGCGAGATTAATAGTCCAGTAACAGTTATTGCGCCGGTATCTGTTATTCCTAAAACTGCCGACAAGGTTAGTTTGGCAATAACGTATCCAAAAGGTGGTGAAAATTTTCATGCAGGAGATGTTATCACTATTACTTGGAAATCAACTAATTTATCAAGTGATAAGCTTGTTGTAATAGCGTCTCAGAATTCCAGTGGAGCCGGTAGCTATATTACAGGTCTAGATGGCGTACCTAATACTGGGAGTTATGAGTGGACAATACCAACATGGCGTGCAGGAACTCAGAGAAAAATTGTAATATCGATAGATGACAATAATCACTATCTTATTGCAAGGGCTGACAGCGGTTATTTTACGATAATAGAATAATTAATGTTCGCGCGGCTTGGATAATGCTTCCATATATGTTGATTCCTTTTAAATAACCTCAATAGGAGGTATTTACTTGGCTTGGAAAAACGGTAAAAAATGGTCTGTAATACCCGAAACTAAGGTTAGAAAACCAGGCAGAAAGAATAAAACGGGAACAAGGCGTAGACACGTCAGAACGCCTAGCAACGAAAAATAATTATTTTGCAAGGGGAGCGTAAACCTTTTGTTTAACAGTATTAGACGGTCACGGTTGCTTTCGGAATGTACGCATGAAAGGGCAGACATCCCCATGTTCGTGCAGTGGTGAGAAGAAGTTAGACAATATATATCAGACAAGAAGGAGATTGATAATAACCGATGCCGACTGTCCTGCGTATGGGGGCTTACCGGCTTTTCTTCTACGCAGGTGACGGAGGCGAGCCGGAGCACATCCACGTAGAGCGGGACGATAACGTGGCAAAGTTCTGGCTGGCTCCAGTACGGTTAGATAGAAGCGGCGGGTTCAGTCGGTCCGAATTATTACGTATTCATAGGATCGTGGAAGAACATCAAGCGAGGTTATGGGAGGCCTGGCATGACTATTTTCAGGATTGAGATAGAAATACCAAACGCTGTTGACGCAAAGAGCACTGATGAGGCTCTGATGGTCGAATTAAATGATGGCAGGATGATAACAGTGCCGTTAGCTTGGTATCCAAGGCTTTTACACGCCACACCGCAAGAGCGTAGCAATTGGAGATTAATCGGGATAGGGCAGGGCATTCACTGGAATGACCTTGACGAAGATATTAGTGTAGAGAATCTGCTGACCGGGCGTCGTTCAGGTGAGAGCCAGAGTTCCTTAAAACGCTGGCTGGAAGCGCGGCGCAAGAAACAACAAGGCTAGCACAGCTGGATGTAAAGGATGAAGGTGCATTATGACCCGGAGGTAGATGCTTTATATATTTCTTTTAAGAGAGGGACTACGCAGGTTACAACCATCCGTCTTAGTGAAGATGTTGCTGTGGACATTGGGCCCGGAGAAGAACTGGCGGGTATCGAAGTGCTCGATGCCTCACATCACCTGGGTATAGACCGTTCCAAGCCTGAAATCACGCTGGAGAATTTTCAGCCAACCTGATGTTTCATTGACTGGTGATTCCCGGCACCAGTGTATTGACAGCTACGAATTGCAAAAATAGAATGACAAGAAGACTTGAGTGGCGAAAGAGAAACGCTGGCGAGTTGGTGAGGGAGAGCAGACAGCGGCCCCTGTTAGTGGAGTTCACCACTGTGCGTTTGAGCCAGGAGAGGCGACCTGTTTAACTGGAGGGGCTTGATACAGGAAGGATAAATTGACGCCGTAGAAGCCGGCGAATAGTCCTCTCTACTAAGCTCCCCATCCGGGTTGAGATGGCACAGCTTAAGGCTTACTACTAAAAAGCTACTTTGTCTCTTTTCCCCCACAGGATGATGCTGTTCCTTCCTTTTCCTGGTCTTCGGTGCTGACCCGGCAGTAAATGGCTACATTCATGTTAATTCCTTTCAGTTAAGCAAGTCCCACAACAAGCCCGCTTGATACTCAGCCGTGGTAGACCGCTCACGCTCGGCACGTTCTACGGAGCTTTAAAAGTTACCTGACCATTCTTATTTAGAAGAAACAAGACCCCATTCCCATTCAAGGAGCCCAAACTGGTAACCACCTTACCATCGGCGTTGGTAATGGCGAAACTAGAGGTGTTCAAAAGTCCCTCACCATTCTGACTGCTAAAAAAGGCAACCATCTTACCATCGGCATTGCCAATTTTCAAAAATCCCTCACCATTCACGCTACTCAAAAAGGCAGCAATCTTACCGTTGGTATTGCCAACGATCATCGACCCTTCACCATTCTGACTACCCAAACCGGCAACTATCTTACCATCGGCATTGCTAATGGTCAAAAATCCCTCACCATTCAAGCTACTCAAAACGGCAACAATTTCACCATCCTCATTTTCAATGGAAAGCTTAGAAGTCTTCAATTCGTGCCCAATAGTAAGCTGCCTTGCCACCTCTTCTTCTACAATTTTCTTCACTTTCTCATCAGATAGACCTGATTGGCAACCGACGAATAACGATACCACACCAAGTATAACTGCCAAAAATACCAAACGCACATTGTTCATCTTAACCTCCTTACAAATTAGCCAAGAAAAAATTAACATTCCCCATAATTAAAAATCCAATACAGGTCATTGTAGCAGGTATACCTCTTTCATATTAGCAAGTCCCGCTCCAAGGACGCCTGTTATTCACACTCGGTAGTCCGCTCGGAACTCATCGCTAGCGGTGGTTATGATAAGCCCCAAGTTACATCCGTAGGCTTGTGCCTTCCTTCTCCGGGTCGTCTGTGCTGACTCGGCAATAGGTGGCAGTGTTTTGCATTCTAAAAGCTCCTACAGCAGTATACTAGCGAAAAAACTCCTCGTCTTTAAGAGAAGCGGGAGCCTGTAAATACCATCTGGGTAGAATGTCTGACATATAATCGAGCATTTCATTTATTGCAGCGAGTCCGTGGTTTGCCCTTTCGACCATTCCTCGAAACAACAAGATACGTCTTGATTTGTCATCACTGGCGGCACATAGTGTTTCTTTATATAGCATGCAATCAGCATAATATTGAGCGCCGCTGATAAGCATCTCTCGTAACCATTCAGGTATGACATCATAAAGTGATTTACTAATCATACGGTCAAGCTTACCTCTCCAATAGTCTGATGGAAACGTAATTGCTGAATCGCTCTGATTAATCATCCTTTCTATCTCTTTTTGATGAGAAACAAGGTATTCCAAGTCTTTTTTCCAACCTTCTAGATTGCAACGAACCTCTAACATAACGAATGCCCTTGGAAGATTTGCGAGCTCTTTGGAGCGTTGTGATTCTTTTACTGTGGACTGAGATAGTTGGACAGACTTGCGAGTAAGCCAAGTTTGCCAGGCTACAATGCATAGAGCTATAAAGTTGATTAATCCGATAACTATAGCGATAATCTCGGCGGTGTTTAACAAAATGTTATTCCTCACTGAATGAACTATCAAGAGTACTATTTAGTATAGAGCCCCTTCCGTCTTGGCTTATTCCAGTAGGGTGACTTACACTTCGGGTAGAACTGGTCTTTGCGTTTTTCGGTGTGTATCACCCATTGCTAGGGTTAACATAATTTAAACCAGCGGACAGATGTTGTCAAACGGACAGATTATGGCGTGCGTGTTGACTTGCTTTGCGGGGACAGGTAGAATACTCAAAGATTCCTTGGCTGGTAATTACTCGTACGTGCGGGAAACCAGACACATCCACAACCTTAAACAGGGGTAGTACAATGGATGTCCACGAAGCCATAGAAAAAAGAAGGACGATACGCGCCTTCAAGCAAGGAGTCTCAGAAGAGCAACTACGGAAACTGTTGCTTGCGGGTGTGAAAGCACCTTCCGGCTCGAATGTTCAGCCGTGGGAACTCATCGTCATCGATGACCCCAAAATCATCGAGCAAATTGCCGAATATAAATATCAACAGTCTTTGAAAATGGCGCTCGATGCAATGGCGCTCAACGACCCCGCCGTTATTGAAAAAATCTACACGCAGACTCTGGAGACACCACTCTCTACCCGGATGGCAGAAAGGCAGAAAAACGCCTACCGTAATTGCACCGTAATTGCCGTCTGCAATAAAAAGGGGCACGGAATCGGCAGAAAACCGTGGATGAATATAGAAAACATTGCCAGCACGTGGATGTGCATCGAGAACATGGCACTGGCGGCGACCGCTGATGGGCTGGGCTTTCAAATATCCATTCTCCGGGAGGAGCATAAAATAGCGGTGGAAAAGCTCCTCGGCGTTCCGGAAGACTACGAATTAGCCACCATGGTGATGATAGGTGTACCTGCGGAAGTGCCCCGTAAAAAAGAAGTTGGTGTAGCGCGACCGGACTTTAGCTGGCTTCACCGGAATAAGTTTGGTAATAAAGAATAAAGGTTAAAAGAAATGTCGACTATCACTCCCGCACAGGCATTGCAAGGTTTATTGACCACCACCGGCGAAGGTGAACCGGTAGAGGTGCTGCAAATCAAAGTATTCCGCAAGTTCGGTCTGCGGCTGAGCTGTCAGGCAATCGATGCCACGCTCCTCAACTACCCGGACATCTTTGCCCAGAAAGAGGGTAACTGGAGATTAAAAGCGGAGCAGCGTACCGACGTGTAATCCTTCTATATCGGTAAGGGTACAGGACGAACCGGGACCGATTAACACCAAACTGTAGGGAGCGACTCTTGAGGTCGCCTTCAGGGTGGGGTCAAGCCCCAGCCCCTACAATTTGTGTAGAGTTATAACATCCTGCCCAACACCGCCGCCTCGTTGGTGGCATCATGAATCTTCCGTACCCCGTTCGCATCACCCACGAGGTACAACTCCTCGACGAATCCCTTCAAGGCATAGTAGAGCGCGTTGTTTTCCCGGCCGCCGCAGGCAACCACCACCGTGTCCACACCTTCGATGCGGCGTTCCTGATTGGTAAAAATATTATACGTTACCACCGCATCGCCGGCGATTTCCTTGACCGCCGTGGTTGGAGTCAACACTACGCCCTTTGTCAGCAGGCGCTGGTAGATAGCCTGACGCGTGGCGGGTTCTATCTTGGGACCGTGATAGTAGCCCCAGCACAGGACCTCCACTTTTTTACCCTGCTCGGCGAGAAAATCGGCGGTGCTTAACGACTGAATGTGGTCGTCGTCGCCGATGATTACGACGCTATTGCCGGTCTCCACCTCACCGTTCAAGACCTGCCAGACGTTGACCACGTTCTTTCCTTTGATGCCCGGAATATCCGGGATGTGAGGTACTGACCCGGTAGCTACGACTACCGCCTCCGGATTTTCCTGCTTCACCAATTCCGGCGTCACCTGGGTATTGAGTCGCACATCGACACCGAGCAGTGTCATCTGGTATTTCTGGTACCGGCTCAAGTCCAAAAAACCATCTCTACCTGGCGCTTTGGCGGCGATAAGCGTTTGCCCGCCCAGGTCGGAACCCTTTTCATAAAGCGTGACGTGGTGCCCTCGAGCCGCCGCCACGCGCGCCGTCTCAAGTCCAGCCGGACCGCCGCCGATTACCATGACGCGCTTCTTCCGGGCGGCAGGCACAAGTTCGCTCCAACCAGCCTCGCCCTCCTTACCGATGACGGGGTTCATGGTGCAGGTGATACCTCTCACCAGTAAGCGCGTGAAATAGACAGAACCCCAGCAACCTTCGTTACAACCGATGCATTTCCTGATTTCATCCAGCCTGCCTTCCTTTGCCTTGTTTGCCCACTCCGGGTCGGAGATGATACCGCGGACAATGCTCACCATATCTGCCTGCCCTTTTGCCAGGATTTCCTCTGCCTGAATGGGGTCGGTGATGCGGCCGCGGGCGACCACCGGAATATCCACCACCTGTTTGAGTGCCGCCGCCAGGTAAACAAAAGAGGAAAGCGGGTAGTACATCGATTCGATAGCTGTGCCGATGGTGCGATAGACTCCGCCGCTGACGCTGATATAGTCCAGCTTCCCGCCACGCGTCATCATCGGCGCCATGACCAGCATGTCATCGAGCGTGAAGCCGCCGGGGACAAATTCGTCGGCGCTGATTCTGATACCGACGATGAAATCGTTACCGGCGGCGGCACGGACCGCATCTATCACCTCGAGCGGAAAACGCATGCGGTTTTCAAGACTGCCGCCATATTCATCAGTCCGCTTGTTGGTAAAAGGTGACATGAACTCGTTGACAATATAGCCGTGGGCACCGTGAATCTGAACGCCATCAGCACCAGCAGATTTCATTACGGCCGCGGCGCGGGCAAAAGCCTCCACGAACGCGTGTATCTCGTCCATGGTCATTTCGTGGGGTGCGTTCAATACGCCCTGTCCATCCGGCGTCAGTACAACGGAAGGCGCCCAGCCGGAAGGTGCGCCAAAACCGCCTCCCTGAGAGCCGGAATTGGCAATCTGGCAGACGAACTTAGCACCGTGGGTATGAATCACATCCGCCGCTCGCTTGAAAGTCTCGACCACACCGGGCCGCCGGAAGATATCCTGGGCAAGCTGGGGATGGGTGGTGGTCAGGTACGACTCGATTAAACCGACTCCGCCTTTAGCCTTTGCCGCCCAGTAATTCACCATACGGTCGTCGTGTAGACCCGTCTGCATATTAATGAAGAGCGGATGGTGGGAGCTACTGACAATGCGATTGCGTACGATGACAGGTCCTATTTTTATGGGTGAGAAAAGATGTTTGAACTGCTGAGACATAAGAATTCTCCTTCCCCTGACTGCCTTTACAACAAGAGTTTGCGAAAAAACGATTCCCGACAGGCTGGTTACCTGAGGATGAATGTTTCGGCTATTATAAGCAAGGCATAAATATTAGTCAAGCACATACGATGTTCGCATTCTGTATATAATAATTGTACAACAGGGAGCATGAACGGTTACGTGTAGCATATCGCGTACGAGCAAGGCAAACAGCTATCAGCCGCCAGTTATTTGTGGTCGATTGATGCGGTAGATTTCCGGGTGGGGAAAAGGAGGGACTTGGTACTTGACTATTGGTATTTGATGTTTTCTAAAATGTTTACCCCTCCCCGGGCTGTGGAGGAGGTGCTTTACCTCAAAAATCGAGTGACCTTGTCACCTTGAGTCCCTCTGGTGGGGAGAAAGGGGGGGGTTGACTATTGAAGTTTGTGATTTGGACTTTTTCTCTAAAAGGGTCTCCCTGCCTACTGAGTAGGTGCTGGAGATTCTTCGTTCGTCCGACGGAGTCGGGCCCCTCAGAATGACATTTCGGGCAACGCCGGGCTGTGGGGAAGGGGTATGGGGGAGGAACGCTCTGAAAAGCTACTGGCAGTGAAGATTAGCTTCTGGGCGAGTGTTTAACGGCTAAGAATAGAGGTAAGAGGTGGTGAACTGAACAAAGCCGTTTATATTAACCGCAACCGACTCGCCAGCTCTTACCTCCACACTGAATATACACCCGCTGGAAAGTGCTGACCACCGCTAAAAAACGTAGCCGCTCTCGCGATAAATGCTTAAAGTTCGGCGATGCCGGTTAGTTACTACTCAGAGCATAAACATGTTTGCATAAGACGATTTGTGGTGGGTTACGTCCTCTCGAAATCTGAAAGCCGACACCCCTTGAAACCGGACTAACCCACCCTACAAGATGTAATCTACTTAATGCTCTGCGTAAT
>JAUYDN010000191.1 GCA_030691775.1 Dehalococcoidia bacterium | reverse complement strand
ACACCGGGAAATCAGGGTTCCGGTTGATACGGTTCAGCCTGACCAGGGGTGTCGGATTTCGCAGACTGGCAATCAACCCGGTGATATCCGGGTAGACCCTCATATGATGGTCTGCATCACCTTTTTTTTGAAAAACCATCGTTTCACCTCGCTTGCTTGCTTGCTCCTCATCTGGTACCTGCACAAAGCCTTTATTCCTCAAGTTGTTCCTTATATACTGGAAGCTCTGTTACGTTCTTTGATAGATTAGCTCCAGTACCCTCACCGTCCACTTACTACTCAGAGCATAAACATGTTTGCATAAGACGATTTGTGGTGGGTTACGTCCTCTCGAAATCTGAAAGACGACACCCCTTGAAACCGGACTAACCCACCCAACAAGATGTAATCTACTTAATGCTCTGCGTAATATGTTTATGCTTCCTTAGCGAGACAGGTTTTGTTCGATTCTGTTGAGCCGGTTTCGTTCTCATTCACGAGGCAGGCGAATTGGGGGCGGATGTCGCTCAGAATTTGTACCGCCGCCTTAGTAAAAACAGCCGGACCCCATAAACCTATGTCCGTCGCCCAACCACCGCGCCATAACTCGTCGCGGTAGAGGTTATCACTGATTCGTTCCTTTAACCATTTGAGCGGGACTGACTTGCTTTCCCCAACAATCTTTATGATGAGGCATTCTGAAGGGTTGTTCGGCGGTTCGCCCGTTAGTTGCAGGCAAATCCGGCACTTCTGGCACACACTACGACGCTCAACTGAAACGGATTTGACTCTCTTCCACAATTTCATCGAGTTGCTCCAAATTGCAAATTCTGTACCAATGCGACTCACTGGTAGAGCTGGGAATAGTCGAATTCCCCTAAATGCCCTCTCCTTGGTCTACCTCTTCTTTGGCTCTTATCCGCCCCCACTCCACATGATCCCAAACCCTTTCATGGGAGTAGTAGAGGACAAGACGAACGCCGTGGAAGATGATTGTTATCATAGATGTCTGTTCCCAACTCCGAGTAAAAACCCAGGCAATCCAACCGAGAATAAAGATTCCGATAATGCGCCAGACAATTGACTTCAGCCATGACCGTCTTTTCGTTTCTCCAGTATAAGCACAATTTCTGCGACCGTTCTTCGTTTCCATTGCCCTTCACATCTAACCTCTAACTGTCTCGCCTACGAACAGTAGGGATGAATTGCTTGCACTGTCCTTCTGGGAGACCTCACCATCAACCGGCATTAGCTGGGCTGTTGTCTCAATTGGTTTTTCCCGATGGAGACTTCAGTGCCAGAGTATGGATACCGCACTCTCCTCCACATTTGCTGGTATCCTGCCATCGCCCGTCACGTTCGAGTACTCCACCAGGATGGGAACAGGGAGCGCAACCTAGAGAACGGTAACCCCGTGCATACCACAGATGGGGTTCAATACCTCTGGTAGCGATATAGCGCCATACCTCAGCCTCGGTAAATGTCAAGATCGGGTTAATTTTAATGAGGCCGCCTTTTTCTTCTACCTCCTGGTAATCTACCCTGGTTCTACCCTCGGTGCTCCTTAAACCACAAATCCAGGCGCCAAGTTCCGCGACGGCAAGCTTGCTCGGTTCAACTTTGAGTAATCGGCAGCATTCGTCGGGGTCTACCTGATAAATTTTCCTCCCGGTATTCCTTTCTGTTTCAGCCGCTTTCCGGTTGAATTCTTCGACCGGCAACAATCGCACATCGAGTGAGTGATTTCTAAGAATTGCAGGAATTTTATCAGCGACCATATAGACGGTTGTACCGAGCCGCCATTCCCTATCCATTTTGACCAGGTACTCGAAAGTCTCTTTCGGTTTAAATTGCGTCATCACGGCGAAGATTTTAAGGTCAGGCTTTACCTGCCGGGCGATGTGAACCGTGACCATGCTATCCTTGCCAAAAGAACACGCTACCGCAATTCTGGGATAAGTCTTGACAGCTTCTGAGATTAGTTCTTTGGCGCGTTCAATCTTCTCTTCCATCGTTGAATCTACTTTGACGGTTGAATTAACTACCATTGTCTTTTTCCCTCCATAGTTCTATGTTTTGTCTTGACTGGAATTCTGTGTCTTGCTGATATAGATTTCCGCTAGCCCAGAACTTACGCCGTTGCTCCGGTTGGTCAATGACCTCTAATTTCAGGGGTCTGATGACTTCATCAATATATTTATTCAAACCGATGCGGTGAAAAATGCCACCAATTCTCTCTCTACCCTTGGCATTTGCCTTGTACCACTCCATCGTCTTCTCAATAATGGGGTAGCATTGCTCATCCGAGACAAACTGAGCGACTTCGTAAGCAAAGAGGGGGTGTCGGCCGTGTTTCCCGCCAACTCTTACCAGCCAGCCTATGCGGCCCACTATCATGGCATCTATGGGGCAAACCTTAATACAGTCGCCACAGTAGATGCATTTATTCACATCTCGTAGCGGGAGTGCATTCACCATCGTCAATGCCTTCTCATCACAGTTAACGACACACAGTCCGCACGCGTTGCACAGGTCTTCGACCAGTTGTGGTTCGACGATTCCCTGGAAGCCCAGGTCCGCCTCCCGGCTGCGGGGACAATCTATCGGGCAACCGGAAAAGGACATCTTGAATTTGTGATGTGTCGTGGCAGTACCGAAATAACGCTTATCAACCTCGGCACACATCGTTTGGGTGTCTACCAAGCCGTTAGGATTATAGGTACAGCCAGCACAAGCAATGGGCACGCGAATACGCGGCCCACAGGATGCCACCGACCAATTAATCTCCCTCAGCGAAGCAGCGATAGCATCGAAATTCTCGTAATGGACATAAGGGACTTCAATCGACTGGCGCATCGAGGTGTGCAACTCGCCCCGTCCGTATTTTTCAGCAATCTCAGCGGCTTTGTGTAACTGCTGTGAAGTTAACCGACCTCCGGGACAGCGTAACCGCACCGTAAAAAGATTTTCCTGTGTCTGCTTAATGAAACCGCCACTCTTTAAGGTATTGAAATCCAGTTTGCTGCGGTGAGATTCCTCATTCAATTTGTCAACCATGTTTTCTGCTACCTCTTTAAGCTACTTTACTTAAATCCCCGACCGTAAGGTCGTGGGAAGTTTATGATGCTATTTATTCTTCATTGACTTATCGCTGACGGTATTGTTCACAAATATGATAAACATACTGTACAATAACTCCAGCGGTTTGTCAATACACTTTTTTAGTCTTCTCCGTCCTCTATATCAGGAAATCAGTAGAATGTGAACTTTGAGTTAGAGTTTATTGTTTAGTGTTTAGAGTCTGCTATACTGTTTCCATATGGACACCACCCTGTCTCCCACACTCCGGAAGCAGGTCAACCGGGCTATCGGGATATTAAAAAAGGGCGGCGTGGTCGCTTACCCCACGGATACTGTCTATGGTCTCGGCGCCTGTATGACGAGTCTCCCGGCAGTAGAGCGCATCTTTGAAATCAAGGGCAGGCATAAAGGCATGGCTTTGCCCCTGCTCGTGGCAGACCGCGAGCAAATCAAGCAAATCGCCGTTTCCATACCCCCCACCGCATGGCGCCTCGCCTGCAATTTCCTCCCCGGCGCCCTCACCCTCGTCCTTCTGAAATCACCTGCCGTACCGGATATCATCACGGGTGGCGGGAAAACAATCGCCGTCCGCATACCCGACCATCCCGTTCCCCTCGCGCTGCTCAGACAGTTGGGTGAACCTATTATCGGCACCAGCGCTAATTTCAGTGGCAAACCACCCGCGCTCACAGCGGAAGAGGTGAAATCACAGCTCGGAGATAAGGTGGATATGGTTATCGATGGGGGACGGTGCCCGGGTGGTGTTGAATCCACGGTACTGGACCTGACGAAGAAAAAGCCTACCGTACTACGGCTGGGAGCTGTCAGCCTGGAACAACTCCAGAGGACCGACCCGGATATCATGCTCGCCACGGAGGTTAAGAATGCGCATCGCCATCGGTAGCGACCACAGGGGACTGGCGTTAAAACTTAAGGTGATTGAACTGCT
>JAUYDN010000112.1 GCA_030691775.1 Dehalococcoidia bacterium | reverse complement strand
AGTGTGGCGAGGACGCTATTGAAAATACTTTCGGCATCACGGAAAATCAGGAAGTGCACAAAAAACAGTGCTATCGTGATGATAAGGAATACTGCGGCGAGCCAGAAAAACCCGGAGTACCGCTTCATACTCCTATTTTACCTGACCGTTTTGCGGAATGCTATTTCAACAGCCCGATTGTAACTTTCAAGGAATTGGCGGTTTAGATACAGAAAGTCCGCCTAGCCGGGGGCAGCTTTCTTGCGCAGGTTGTCATAACGTTGTACACTGGACAGCGTATCGCGGCTAACAGAGAGGAGGCACAGATGGAACAAAGAGACCCGCAGATGATGCCGCAGTTCCTGGGAATGATGCTAAAACCGTGGGATGATGCAGTCGCCGACCCGCCCGCGGCGCAGAAGAACGTGCTTCAGGCACTGCTCGAAATCTACGCTAAGACGGACTATGGCAACGAGCATGGCGCCGGTGTGGTCAAGGATGTTGCTACCTACCGCCGTCAGTTCCCCGTCATAAACTATGAAGACGTCAAACCAATGGTCCGTCGGGTCATGGCTGGCGAGGTAAAGCTCATGCTGGATGAGGACCCGGTGGGCTGGGCAATTACGCGCGGCACTACGGGTGACGAGCCGAAGTTCATCCCGATGACCCCCACAGATTTACGGATGCGGGTCAGTGCCGGCCGCGCCATGATGAACTATGTGCAGACTCACAAACAGTACGACCTCTTCGATGGTGTTAACCTTAACCTGAACTTCCCCTCGGTGGTGGGGAAGGTAAAGGCGGGCGAGAAAGAGCTGGAGTACGGGTATAGCTCCGGCATCTACGTGAAGTATGTCTCGGCGTTCACGCCGATACGCAATGCCCCGGTGCAAGAAGACATCGATGCGCTGGGTGGGGGTAAGAGCATCCGCGACTGGGAAGCGCGTTTCGAGCTTGCCTATGAAAAGTGTAAGAATGAGAACGTGACGCTGGTGGGTGGGGTGGCGCCCACGGCAATACTCTTCGGGAAATACCTGAAAAAAGCCCACGGCGTCTATCCGAAAGACCTGTGGAAAATCAAGATAATGACGTTGGGGAGCGTGGCGGGCATCAATACCCGCTACCAGCCAGCGCTGACGGCACTTTACGGCGATGTGGTGATACGCGAAATCTACGGCGCTACGGAAGGTATGTTCGGCCAGCAGAGGGACGAGACCCGCGCCTGGGTGCCGAACTACGACCTCTTTTTCTTCGAGGTGCAGTTGGGGTCAAAAACCAGGATGCTCTACGAGATGAAACCAGGCGAAACAGGCAGTCTCATCGTTTCCACACCGGTGTTACCGCGCTATAAAATCGGGGACCTGGTGCGGGCTTATAAGCCGCCGTACTTCCGCTGTATCGGGCGGGAGATGTGGTGGGTGCCGCTTTACCACTTCTGGAACGAGTTCACCAGTCTGAACCTGGACCGGTTGTAGTGAATGATTACCCGGCATAGTGTGCCCATGCGGGTTATTCACGGAAACCTACCGTTTCTTTTTTGGAGAGGGTGGCGCGATGAACTCTTTATCTTCCGCCATTTGTATCCTCGCGATAGTTCCCTGGCACAGCACTGTGTGTCTCTGGAACGGATGCACCGCTGTGTCACCGGCTCCGCCGGAATATGCCACCGAGCAGGATTATCACCCCGATGCCGATGAGGACAACCGCACCAATGATGCTAAAACCCCAGTCGGTTAGCTTTCCTAACCCCACCCCCAGCAAGATAAAGCCCAGAATGACGTTGCCTGCAACAGGCCGGCGGTGTTCCGGCATCAACAGCCTGATAAATGCGCACAGGATGAAGATTACACCCGCACCTGCCAGGATGACCGCCCAGGTAACCCACCAGTTGAACGTGTTTGGTCCCCAGCCGGTAGTCTCGGCGAGCAGACCAAGCCCCGCCCAGATAAAGACCGCCGCCCAGCAGATGGCGTTGATAGGGTCGCGCCGCCACTTCTCGTCCCAGTTCTTCTCGTTGCGTGTCTTTTCTTCCTTTTCCTGCCGCTTCTCCTCTTCTTTCTCGTCTCTCCGGTAGTCACGCTTTTCCGGTTCGCGGGGTGCGCCTTCGGTCATGGTATTTCCCTCCCCGTCCTTCCATTGAAGGACCGAACGAGTGTATCGTGTCCACGTCAACTTTACGTAAACAAAGATGCTTTGTCAATAGGCGATAAAAGAGACCATTTAGTAATTGGAATAATGACTCTCGTGGAGGATAATGATTTCCTCTCGTCTACCCTGAGATTCTTCGCGGAGTTTACCCTGAGCGATTATGAAGGGCTCCAGAATGACAAGAATGAACAGCCATTATATAACAGGGAAATACCCTATCATTCAGGCAGTGTGGATGAAAAATGGGTGGTTAGAAGTGAAAAATAGCGTTGCGTAGATGTCTGGGAGTACCTAAAATCTTTACCTTCAAAGGGGAAATCCCGTTTCAGTATGGACCAGGGCAAATCCCCATTCCTGCCGTCGGGTGTTTGCCCAAAATATCAATTACTATGAAAATATTAACCAACCTCCTTATGTCATACCAGCCCCGTATCAGAACGGGGGTAAACTCCGGCTGGTATCCAGAGGTAATGGTTTGGTGTAGGAAAATGAACTGGATTCCAGATCGAGTCTGGAATGACAAGATGGGCAAAGGTTTTCATACTTCGCTCCTCAGAATGACATTTGGGGCAACCCGCACCATCGGGGAAACACGGAGGACTGTATACTTGATGTTTGGCTATTAGTACTTTTTCATCATGCCGTCAGTGCGTCCAGCTTCGCTGCTTCCTCAGCGGTCAGCTTCCAGTTACCGGCGGCGATATTGGCATCCACCTGTGTTGTTTTACGCGCCCCGGCAATAACCGTGCTGATACAGGGCTTTGCCAGCAACCAGGCAATCGCCAGCTCAACAACCGTGTGACCCTTCTCCGCCGCGAAAGCTTCCAGCTTTGCCAGTTTGTCCCAGTTGGCGTCCGTGAAAATAGCCTTGAATCTGGGATTGGGTGCGGAAAGGCGGGCGTCCGCGGGCAGGTCTTTGCCCTGCTGGTATTTGCCGGTCAGAAAACCGCTCGCGAGCGGGCTGTAGGGGATAATGCCGATGTTGTACGCCTGACAGCAGGGCACCAGCTCACGCTCGATCTGTCTTTGCAGAAGATTATAGGGTGGCTGGACGGAGACGAAAGTATGAAGGTTGTTAGCTTTCGATGTCCAGAGCGCCTCGCACAGTTGCCACCCGGCGAAATTGGAGCAACCCAGATACCGTACTTTACCCGACCGGACCAGGTCATCCAGGGCGCGCAGGGTCTCCTCGATGGGGGTGGTGGTATCGGGGAGGTGAATCTGGTAGAGGTCGATATAGTCGGTCTGGAGCCGCCGCAGGCTTGCCTCGACCGCCCGCAGGATGTGGTATCGAGAACCGCCCCGGTCGTTCGGACTTTCACCCATCGGGTTGCCGAATTTAGTGGCGATGAGCACGTTTTGCCGTTTGCCTTTTACCGCTTTGCCCACGAAGTCCTCGGAGCGGCCGCGGTCATAGATATCCGCCGTATCGATAAAGTTGATGCCTTTTTCCAGCGCGTGGTCGATGACCGTGATTGAAGTCTGTTCGTCCGCCCACCAACCGAAATTGTTGCCCCCCAGCCCGACTGCCGATACCTTTAGCCCGGAGTTGCCCAGCTTACGGAATTCCATAATACCCTCCTGGTTAATGCTACTCATTTATAACGTAGAGGCATATTACTATTCACGACATTTACTGTCAACTTTTAGCACTATGAGCTTCCCGCGAAACAACTGAAAACCCTCACAATCTCTCCCGTATCAAGTCCCGACTGAATCGGGATGGCGATGAAGTCGCTCATACGGGGCAAGCTCTTTACGAAAGGGAGAGGATACAATTTTCCCTTTTTGCAGAGGGAGACGGCGCTGCCTCAAATGTCATTCTGAGTCCCGATGTTTCGAACCGAAACATCGGGAGAACGAAGAATCTCCAGCACCTACTGAGCAGGCACGGAGACTCTTCCCCCGATTTCTATCGGGGTCAGGGTGACAAGGATGCATTGGAGTTTTAGGGCAACGCCTAAAGGGGGACTGAAGGGGGTTTTTCCTGCATATGTTTTAGTTTCGCGGATGCTTCACTATAAAGCATGCACCGTTCCATAATAGTTTTCAGCTATTTTTTCAATATTCTCCCGGTAGTACCTGACGGCGGCTGGCAATAGATTCAACACGTCCCGTGCGGTCATGCCATCAGGTCCTTTCTTCAGTGCCGCCAGGTCGCCGGCAAGCCCGTGAATAAAGACCCCCGTCCGCACCGCCTCTCCGGTCTCCAGCCCGAGACAGTACATCGCCGCGATTGTCCCATTGAGCACATCCCCGGTACCCGCGGTCGCCATTCCCGCTTGCCCGCCCGTTGCACCGCTGACATTGATGAAGACATTGCCTTCAGGGTAACCGACCAGCGAGTGGGGACCTTTGAGCACGAGATAGGCGTTCAGATTTGCCGCAGAGGACTGCAAGGTGTTGACAGGGTCGTTTTCAATCTGTTCGCGCGCAAGCCCGGTGAGACGCATCATCTCGCCAACATGCGGTGTCATAATTGTGGGTGCCGGCCGGTGACTGATTAAGCTCGGCTCTTTTGCCACGGCGGTGATGCCATCGCCATCGAGCAACAACGGCTTATCGATTTCCCGAGCGAGGATGCGGACCAGCTCCTGGGTCTCTTCATTCAGAGAGAGTCCGGGTCCCATCACCACCATCCGCATACGACTTGCCAGCTGGAGAAGGTGGTCTTTGTTGGATAAGGCAATACTCCCGGATGCTGTCTCGTCCTGCGGTTGAAAGACTACCTCCCGGCCTCTTTTTGCCACGGCTGGAGCAAGCGATTTGGGACAGGCGAGGTGCACGTACCCGCCGCCGGCTTTCAGGAACGAGTAAGCCGAGGCGTGTGGCGCCCAGAAGTAGTTGGCAGCGCCGGCAATTACCAGCACGGGTCCGTAGTCCATCTTGTTTGTGTCCGCACGGCGTGGGGGGAGAGGAATTGGTGGCGCAAGCTCCACGAGGAGAATATTCGCATTTGAAAGTGTTTGCGGATAGGAGATGTGTGAGACAAACAGCTTACCGCCTTGCCCGAATCCGGGGTAGAGCAGGTTTCCCACCTTGGGCAAACCGAAAGTCACGGTACAATCAGCTTTGATTGCCGTGCCCATTACCCGACCGGTATCGCCGTTTACGCCAGAGGGGACATCGATAGCTACAACCTTTTTCCCGCTCTTATTTACGGACTCGATTGTTTCACGGAACAGGGCGGTAACTTCTCTATCCAGTCCGGTGCCGAGCAAAGCATCTACCACGACATCAGAATCTGCGAGCGCGTTTTGAATTTGCGGTGACGTGGTCACGGAGGTAATTTCTAACGGAAAACGGGTGAGAATATCCAGATTTTGCTTTGCTTCACCGCGGTATTTCTCACTATCCGCGAGAATCAGCACTTTGACATTCGCCCCGGCGGCGTGCAGGTGGCGCGCTACCACGAAGCCATCGCCGCCGTTATTTCCCGGTCCGCAGAGCACCAGGAACCGGTTACTGCCGATACCAAACTCCTTACGGATGACCTGATAAACAGCCTGACCGGCGTTTTCCATCAGGATTCCGGCGGGAATACGGTATTCTTCGACGGCGCGTTTATCGAGTTCACGGATTTCGGAGACCTTGCAGACCTTCATTATCATTGACCTCCCGCGCCGATTTTAAGTACCCCCGCACCGCGTATTCCCCCCGACTTAAGTCTGAGAAGGACGTCGTTGACTTGCTCCAGGCTATACTCTTCAACCTCATCGAGTTCCGTGTGACAGACTCCACAGGCGGAAACCTTAACCAGGATTTCTCCCGGACGGGTTTCAGGAACCGGGACCTCAGCCAGTTCCAGCGGGTTAGATTCTACCGGAGCGGATTTTATTAATATCTGGGCTTTCATGTGTGTTCGGTGAAGGGTTTATCATATACTACACTATTCCACAGAAAAATCCGAAGCCCTGTCCCCACGAAGCATGCCTCGTACTTGTTGCGGGGGCGCGGAACGAAGCACGAAAACCGGAATGAACTCAAATATTAAAGTAGAGTGCGGTCTATTTTTTGTCCGATACAATTAAGATAGTCCCTCTTGTCATCCTGGAGGAGTCCGTCCCGCCAATATTCCCGAAGAGCCTGCCCCGTACTTGACGGTAGCGCCTACCGTATACGGGGATGACAGCCTGTCCTGAACGGAGTTGAAGGAAGCCGAAGGGAAGGCTGTCAGGGTGAAGCTGGGAAGTCATTACCCACTACGAGAATCCCCCGTCCCGATAGCGTTAGGAATGCTGAACTAATGAATCAAAATATCTCTGTAATCGGCAGAGGCGGCAAGCATTTTTACTGGTGGGTTTCACCCACGCTACAGCTCAAAACCTATTTTGGACAAGGATGATTGTAAAGCGAAAAATTCATCACCTCTTCAAGATTTTGTTTGACAGACCTGACGGTCGGTGTTAGAATGGGCACGTTTAATTACCGTTTTACGTGTACCTCGATGTACATCGTTCGAACGGGAAAATAGAGAGCTGAAGGAGAACGATGAAGGAAGCAGTCATTATCGATGCCTGCCGGTCACCCATCGGCAGAGCAGGAGACCGTGGAGTTTACCGCGCCATCAGCGGCCGGGACCTGATGCGGCCGGTGCTTAAAACCGTGGTCGAAAGGAACAAACTTGACCCCGCCCTGGTTGACGATGTCGTACTGGGGTCGGCGGCGGGGAGGTGGGGCGGGCGTAACTCTGTGATGCTCGCCGGGTTCCCGCAATCAGTCGCTGGCACCGATTGTTCCAGAGCCTGCGCCTCTTCCAGCCAGGCAATCGCCATCGCCGCACACTACATTATGAATGATGATGCGGATATCGTTATTGCCACCGGTCTGGAAACGATGGACCGTGACGCACCGGTCCAGCCGTGGCAGGTTGGCAGGCGCGGTACCCCGGTTGGCTTCCGGCAGGCGGCCCCACTGACCGCGGAACAGCAGGCCGCAAAGTACCCCGATGACTGGAAGAGCGCTACCGACCTGGTGCCGCCACTGCCGCCCGGCATCCCTCCCTGGATTGGCGATATGGGCAGAACGGCGGAAGAGCTTGCTACCCGTTACGGTATTTCGCGCGCGGATATGGATGCTTTTTCCGTGACGAGTCACAAGAAGCATGCCGCCGCTTTCGCCAAAGGTATTTTCAAGGACGAAATTGTCCCCATAACCATTAAATACCAGGATGGCACATCCGAGGTCGTCGATAGGGACCAGTGCCCGCGCTGGGATACCACGCTCGAAAAGGTAGCGGCATTGCCGCCCGCCTACCGCGAGAACGGCGTGATTACCGCCGGGAATTCCTGCCCGCGCAGTGATGGCGCCGGCGCTGTGCTTATGATGTCCAAACAGAAGGCGAAGGAACTCGGTTATAAACCGATGATGACCTTCCGTCATGCGGTGGCTGTCGGCGTCGACCCTACGGTGATGGGCATTGGACCGGTGCCATCCACCCAGAAACTGCTGGCGCGTACGGGTATGAAGCTCTCCGACTTCGATATCTTCGAGGTCAACGAGGCATTTGCCTGCGTGGTGCTCTACTGGGTCCGCGAGATGCATGCGACCGCGGCGGATATTGCCAGGATTAACCCTTACGGCGGCTCGGTTGCCATCGGACATCCGCTGGGGATGACTGGCACCCGGCAGACGGCGGTTATAGCGCGGCACCTCAACCGCACCGGCGGGCGCTTTGGCCTGGCGACTTTATGCGTGGGTGGCGGCCAGGGCATGGCAACCCTGTTCGAGAGAGAGGATTATAACTAATACGAGCGTCAGAATAAATGTTGAGACATCGCTCAGTCTGTCTTTGCGAGCCCTTCAATTTCGTTCAGGGTAAACTCAAGCGAAGCAATCTCTGGTTAAAAAAAGGGGTTACATTAAGCGTGAGATTGCCTCAGCCTGCCCCGTACTTGATACGGGGTCATCCCGATAGAATCGGGACTCCTCGCAAAAACAAATGATTCATCATTATTTAACGCGTTAGTATTAGTGTAGTGTCTCCGAAATAACTTGACAATCACACATGGAGTGTGGTGCCACGGACGAAATATAAAAATGATGGTTGCAAAGGGTGGGAAAGCAAGATGACTGCCAACTTGCACAAGGGAGTTGAGAGGGGCGTCAGCCCCTATCAAAATAGTTCCTCCCCTTCTCTGCGGAGAAGGGGCAAGCGCCTGCCCCGCACTCGATGCGGGGGGATGAGGCGCTTTGTAAGAACTGGCATCTTTTATTCAGAATTGTAAAGCTGTTATTGAGACACTACACTAGGTTTTACAGAAGGGTAAACTTCATCAGCACTTCTGCGTTGTTTGCGTCGATGCCAGACTGATAACAGCCACTACAGATTCCG
>JAUYDN010000070.1 GCA_030691775.1 Dehalococcoidia bacterium | reverse complement strand
CGGCGCGGAAGCAATCGTAAAGACGACGGGTAGCCGTTGACGGCTACCCGTTTTCTTTTGTTTGCTCCCGCAGGCTCACATCGCCGATGGTGATTCTCCGCAGGCTACCGTCTTCACAACGCAGGAGCAGGCTGCCGTCTTCGGAGACTGATTCGGCGGTGCCGTGGCTAACATCATCACCGGAATGGACCGTTACCGGTCTACCGATGGTTGCCAGGTTGCGGCGCCATTCGTCATAGAGCGATTTGCCGGAAAACAGTCCGATATAGAGGCGTTCCAGTTCGGTGAACAGACTGCGGAGCATGGTGACCCGCGATACTGTCTTACCAAGCTCGTCAGCCAGGCTGGTGGCAATTGCCTGTATCTCAGCGTGCTCAGCCAACCGCATATTCACATTGATGCCGATGCCGAGAATGGCGTAATCGAGCCTATCTGCGCGCATTTTCGTCTCGATCAGGACGCCGCAGACCTTCTTCCCGTGAATCAGCACATCGTTGGGCCATTTAAGCTGGCAAGCGAGACCTGTGACCGACTGGATGGCGTTCAGTACCGCCAGTGAAGCGAGCATGATGAGAGCATCGCGGCACTCCCGCGGCGGATAAAGAACTATTGAGACGGCGATATTGCCTTCCGGGGTGAGCCAGGCACGGTTCAACCGGCCTCTCCCGGCTGTCTGCCGCTCCGCGATAACTGCTGTGCCCTCCGGGGCCTTTTCCAGCGCCTCTTTGCGGGCGACATCCATCGTCGAAGAAATAGAATCAAAGATGAGCAGTCGCCGCCCGATAACGCGGGTATTCAAACCGTCCATAATGGCGGAAGCGGTAATGCGCTCACCGGTCATAAAGATACTATAGCACATCGACCTTGATTTTCTGAGCAAGACCACACACGACCTTCTTGACATAGTTGAGTATTTGAATCATAATATGCGGTTAGTCCGACCGACTGCCAGAATCAGGAGCTCAGCTTGTTCAAACGCATTGTTGTTCCTCTGGACGGCTCGCGTTTGAGCGCCCAGTCACTACCACACGCTGTGGCACTCGCCCGCCAGTTCAATTCGGAAGTAATGCTGGTGCGGGTGCTTTCCAGGACTAATGATTCTTTTCTTAAACCGGGTGGCTCCGGCGGCAGGGTGGTAGCTGATATAGTCGGTGCACAGGCACATGCCAGGGAGATTGAGAATAGCGCCCATGCCAAACGGTACCTGATGAACTGGGCAAGGGGGTTACGAGACCAGGGCATCAATGTCTCCTGTAATGTTCTGGAGGGTATGCCTGTACCTTCTATCATGGAATTTGCCAGGGAAAACAATGCCTCGTTAATCGTGATGATGAGTCACGGTCGGGGACGGTCCAAACCTGCGGAATTGGGTAGTGTCACGGACGCAATTGTCCGGGGTGGTACAATACCGGTCCTGGTGGTCCATGCGAAAACCGTTAATCAGCCCCAGCCGAATGCTACAGAATGAAAATCGAGCGGTTTTCCAAGAATCCAATCATCCACCCGGGTCTGTCGCGTACCATAGGCGCCAACATCAACGGACCCTCGCTCATTCGTGTACCCGGTTGGATAAGTGACCCGCCGGGGAAATATTACCTCTACTTCGCCCATCATAAGGGTGATTTCATACGTCTCGCTTTTGCCGACCGGCTTGAAGGACCATGGCGTATCCATGAACCGGGTACACTGCACCTGGCGGATTCATATTTCGTAGACCATATCGCTTCGCCTGACGTGCACATGGATAATGAAAAACATGAAATCCGGATGTATTACCACGGACAGGTGCCGGGAGAGCGCCAGCGGACCAGGGTAGCAGTATCCACGGATGGTATCAGGTTCCAGGCTCTTCCTGAAATACTGGCGGGCTCGTATCTGCGGGTCTTTCATTGGAGTGGTTATTATTACGCATTAGGAATGCCGGGAATATTCTACCGGGCAAAGAATGCGGTTACCGGCTTTGAGCGTGGGCCCGTCCTTTTCAGTCAAAATATGCGTCACGCGGCATTGCGTCTCAAGGGCGCCACGCTCCAGGTCTTCTACAGTAACGCAGGTGATGCGCCGGAGAGGATACTCCTCTCGACCATCGACCTCGCTCCCGACTGGATGCAGTGGAAAGAATCGCCGGCAGTCACGATACTGGAGCCGGAATATGATTACGAAGGGGTAAAACTTCCGCTCGTATCATCAGAGAGGGGTTGGGCACCGGAACCGGTGAGACAACTGCGCGACCCATGCATCTACCAGGAAAGTAATGAAACTTACCTGCTGTATTCGGTGGCCGGGGAGCAGGGCATTGCCATAGCGAGACTGATTGACTGACAGTTTTACTTGCCCGCTTGTTTCTGGATAAGCCCTTCAGGATGAATCCTTTCTCAACAGTGCCGCGCTGGTGCGCATGATGTTCCCGGCGATGAAGTTACCCACTTCACCGGCACGTTTTTCCAGTAACCCGGCTTTTAATAGCATCGCTTCTTTGAATATTTTCGTGTCTTTGCAACCTTTGACGACGAAGTCGGTAACGTGCAGAGCCAGCTGTGTACTACCGTTCCCCTGGAGCTGACGGGCGCGTTCAAGCAGCCGCTCCGGGTTTACCAGCTCGATAATCTCGGCGGCAACTTCCGCGCTGGGCGAGGGAAACAGCTCACCTGGATTACCATCATACCAGCCGGTGTAGCGCCGGTATACATCATGGATGACAAAGACAGGGTGTCCGTAAGTTCCCTGGAGCCAGGGGTCTTCCGCCAGGTCTTGCGGTAGTTTTACTTCTGCGAGGATGTCTTCAATCCATTTGCCTTCATTCAGCAAGCGCACGACCTCATCCTGGATGAAACGGAGCAAACGGGCAGCTTTTTGACAGCGCTCTACCGCCAACCTGCCGCGCAAAGCTCCCGGTCCGGCGATGATGAAATCGGGTTGCTTTTCGGCAATCTTTTCCAGTGCCTCAGCCCACTCCAGCGTATAGCGCTGTTCCTTGAGCGGGTTGCCGGTGTTGGGGCAACCGCCGATGAGCAAATCGCCGAGCATTGCCAGCTTGCGCTCCGGCACCCATACCCAGATAGTGTCGTCCGTTTCCGCCGGGGCATGGAAGAGTTGGAAGGTGAAACCACCGAGCTTGAAATCCATATAACTGGAGAACGTGGTGTCCGGGTAGACGTACTGGTACTCGCGACGGTTCCGTTGCCATCCTTCGCTGGCTTCGAGCATTTCTGGGGTCGGGAACTGGAGCATCCCGATATAACGCCTCCGCCCGGCGAGCATCCGGTATTTATCAAAACGTTTCGCCACCAGCTCGTGCCCGATAATGCGCGGCACTGGATAACCTTTCTTTTCGTTGTCCTCGATGAAAGCGTGAATTCCACCGACGTGGTCGCCGTGACCGTGCGAATAAATAATAGTGTGGAATGGCGCTTGCATATGCTCGCGGATTCTTCTTACGCGGTCGGGACCCTCCTGCGGCATGCCGGTATCGACAACGACAAGACCCTCTTCCGTAATGACCACGCCGCTGGGACCGGCAACCGGGTTAGAACGCTCGATTTTCAGCACGTTGGGCGCGAGCACTTCATCCTTGCCGCGCATCTTACGTATTTGTTCCAGTTCAGGGTCGATTTTCATAACTCTCCTCCAGCGTTTATTCCGCCGTTGATGCCTCCACATTCGCGAGTGCTTCAATAACTGCCAGCATGACTGGTTCCAGCAGTTCCGGGGCTGTGCCTTGAGGACCGTCATCCGGGCTATGAAAATAGTGGTACGGTCCGCCATATAAACCAAAGCCGCGGTATCCCGCTTCCACCACCGGTCCAAACTCACCGACACCCGCGCCCAGGCGTGGTTTCACTTCCGGGATGTGGCTGAAAGCGTTTTTTACCAGTGGCATAATCTCATCGTGGCTGACTATGACCGGATATTTAGCAGGGTCAGTGAACCGGCGCAAGCCTGTCTCCGTCTGTTCATATCGCCAGGTGGCGATATTAGCGCCCAGATGGAGCCAGAACCGTACATTGCCTGCCTCCGGCGCGGCTTCCCGCAGAAATTCGCGCGTGCCCAGGTTATGCAGTTCGTGACCGGTATTGAAGTCCAGCCAGTAACTTGCTTGCGGTTGTCGTTGACCGACCCACCGTGCGAGTGCGAGGACGATAGCGATGCCGGGACCGCGCTCGCCGCCGCAGGTGAACCAGCCGCTTTTGGGAGTGGAGACCACGATGATGTTCTTATCATCACCCCACCTCCCGAAAATGTTTTCAGAGTGTGTCTGCGGGTCAACAAGCCCATCCACCATTAAGGTGACCGCCGTGTCTTCCCGTCCGGCTTGGACCAGTACATGTTCATCCTTCGGTCCCACCAGCACAACGGGCACAGGCCATGGCTCCACGTGTTCGCCGGTATTTACGGCGACAAGCTCTCCGGACGGACTTTCGCTGATAAAGATGACCGCCCGCGCGCCAGTCTCGGCTATATCCCTGACCATTTTCTCCACCTCTACCCGGAAACGCGGTGACACCCAGCGTCCCTGTTGCCGCACGAGAGCGATTCTGTTTTTCAAATCCTCCAGTCCTGCGTCAAGATGCGCCAGGCGCGCGGAAAGAGGAACCGGACCGGTACCATGCGGAAACCACCAGGGGAAACACTGCACGGACCGGTTACCGATAGTGAGACGGCTCTCGCGGATGCAAAACTGGCGCAGGGTGATTTCCTGCCGGCTGGTCTTTAACCCCGCCTTTTCTAGCTCGTCAGCAATCCATTCCGTGGCGGCTGATTCACCCGCAGACCCGGTGCGGTGCTCCCCGAACGAAACGTATTTTTCTACATCCTTAAAGAGACGGATGCCGGACAGGTAATCTGGAATTGCCAATAATAACCTCCATGAATAACTGCCTTATTGTAAAGATACGAAAGAGTGGCTGTCAAAAAGTGCTCATATTTAATGGCTGATTGCTGAAAGCTGATTGCTGACGATTTTCTATTTCTTGACATCCTTGTCCAGGATAGGTTGAGCATTTTTAAAGATGCCAACTTGTAGCAGTACGACCCACACATCATTGTTACCTTGTCATACCAGCCCCGTATCCAGAGTACGGGGTAAACTCCGGCTGGTATCCAGAAATAAATAAAACTCACTGCTTTTCGGTATTTGGCAGTACTTCTTCTCCTACAATCACTCTCACCCTTTGTCCCTCTCCCTTGAAACGGAGGGAGAGGGCATAAAATTAAGAGGATTGCATCCTCTTACACTCACTGCTCCCCGAGCCCCACTTCACCCCTGTAAATACCTTTATCTCTACATCATCCGAACACGTTTTCTTACCAGCGTTTTGGACAGTACACGCCAACTATAACCTTATAAATCCCACAAACAGGGGGTGGGGAATGAGAATCCTACCAAGAACTGGCTCTCACGCACAAGAAGCTGGTCAAAAACCACGAATTCCGATTATACTGGATAGCAATGATTTCTTGACTCTAAAAGCCCGTGTTGCTAACATAGCAGAACGGAGAAACAATTAACGAGGGAGGATTTAAGTGAAAGCGATTCCGTTCATACAGCTCACTGTTAATGGTATGCACACTGCGATGGTCAACGATGTCAAGGCGCTCACTAAAGAACAGCTTGCCTGGAAACCGGCGCCCAAGACGAATCCGGTCGGGTTTCTTTTCTGGCACACCGTGCGTGTCGAAGATACGATGGTCAGCAACTGGACGAAGAAAACATCGGTTTGGGAAGAAGACCGCTGGTTTGAAAAGCTGGGGCTGGACGCTAAAGTGTATGGCACGGGCTTCCAGGAGCCGGACGTGGATAAAGCCGCCCAGCTTCCCATCGACCAGGTGATTGCTTACGCTGAGAAGGTCTTCCGCAATACGGATGCCTACATCGGGTCGCTGGATGAAGATAAGCTGGATTTCGCTCCCAACCCGGAGCGTCCCAACTTCACTATCGCGGTGATGGTCGCCAATTTCCTCATCGCGCACGGCTGGTGGCACCTCGGAGAAATCCGCTACGTAAAAGGAATGCAGGGTATGGGTGCGGCGAGATAGCGCGGGCGTGAAGCAAACATGGAGCAATTGTATATCAGCGGACTGGCGCGCAGTATTGACGATGCTACACTTCTCAAGTTTATCCGCGGTGCGGTAACGGTCGATTCCATAGAGATAATCCACGACCTTCAGAGCGGTGAACCGCGTGGGTATGCGATTGCTCGGGTGGCGGATGGAGTCGCGGAGGATGCAATCAGGAAACTCGATGGTACACCTCTCGAAGGCAATACTATCCGCGTCTCGCGTATGCCGGTGACCCTGCCGGGCGAAATGGCGGTGCGCGACTGGCTTCACACGCATACCACAGATGTACTCAAGACCATCGGCGTTAAGGCTGGTCAGCGTGTGTTGGATTACGGGTGCGGACCGGGAATTTTCACGGTTGCCTGCGCGCGTGTTGTCGGAGAGAGCGGCAAGGTGTATGCCCTGGATGTGCGCGTGCGTGCCCTGGAACGTGTGCGGGAAAGGGTCGCCGAATCAGGTCTACATAACGTGGAGACAATCCTGCAGAACCCCGATAGTGTCGCCATTAATTTGCCTGCGGGCAGTCTTGACGCTGTCCTGATTTTCGACGTGATGCATGATATTAAAGATAAACAAAGACTGTTGAAAGAGGCGTACCGCGTCCTCAAGCCCAACGGCTTTCTCTCCGTTTTCCCGATGCACTGGGGAGACGTGCCGATGATGCAGTTGATTCACGAAACTGGCTTGTTCCGCCTCAGGCGTACCTACAGACCACCCAATGCTACCTCACCGAGCAGTGTTTTGAGTTTTGTAAAGTGAACCACACCGAAGGTGTTTGCGAAGAATGCTTTTCATTTCT
>JAUYDN010000036.1 GCA_030691775.1 Dehalococcoidia bacterium | reverse complement strand
ACCGAGGAGTTGCCAATGCCGGGTTGGTCGGTGGTACTGCGGCACAATTCGGGTGAAGTCCCCATAGGTAAGTTGTTCAGGATAACCCCGCGCGCCGATTATAATGGTGACTTGGTGGTGACCGTGTATCTGACAAACGTTAGTGCGCTAAGCAAAGCATATCGGTATCTCAATATGAAGATTTACGTCGAAAAATCCGAGGAGGCTGCAATGACATCGAGTTACCGCATCTTGGACTTGGACAATGGGGTAGCGAAGTTCCTTTTGGAAGGTTTGACCACCGATAGCTATTCGGTTTCTATAATCGGGGGAGGCTATTCGCTTATTTCTGCTGACCCCCAGACGTGGCAGGAAGACTGGGTAATAATTCCAGAATTGTATGCTGAGGTTAGTCCGCGTTGAATACAAAGGACTTGTGCTGCTTTCAGTCTACTCCAAATACTTTGACGTATCCAAAGCTAAGGCAATCATGACGGTATCAATCGAGACGGTCTTGAAAGATGTTGCCATTGGCTGGGGATTTCCCGTTTTCTTGATACTGGTCGAGGCTGGCTTGCTCGATAGGAATTTCCCTACTAGGCTTGGTCGTCCTCTGGCGTATGAACTTAGTGTAACCATGTATTAGTACTAAAGTACTTGCATTACCCTGACCTTATTGCTATTGTGGCCGGGCGCTTCGGCGGGTATCTTGGAACTTAGGATAGGGGTAGTATACATCGCTGTTTACATCATTTAGGGAAAATTTATTTTGGATGCGGTTAAATTTAGGCATTGTTTAGCATCGGGCTGCTAGCATTGCTTTAGGATGCAGTAAACAATCGGCAAACGGAAGGAGGATTAAAAAGTGGGCAGGGATTTAACAGTCAACCATTTTGCGGCAAGCCAGTTCAAAGTTCCATATGGTGACAGAGTATGGGTAGAAAACGAGGGTAATAAGGGTACCACGGTTTGCTTCACGCTGGCCAGTCGCAAGGGTAGAAAGGAGTAGTTGTATGGAAAGACCGAAGGTACTCGTCGCAGATGGCTCAGTGTTTATGAGAACCATGCTCAAGATTCAGCTGGAGTCGTTAAATTTTGATGTCATCGCAACTGCTAAAGACAATAAGGAAGCATCAGTGAAGTGTCTGGAGTTGAAGCCCGATGTCGTCGTGGTAGACATCGCCATCGCTGATGTAGACGACTTTGCACTAATCCGGGCGGCGCAAAAGAGCACCCCGCTATCCGGTTTTATCGTCATGATTCCGGACCAGCCGGGCCTCCTGGAGGTGGTCGTTGAAGCGGTGAGGGCAGGAGCCTGGGGCTACATAGAAAAGCCGGTATCACCTGAGGGCATGAAGTTGCGCCTCAGGGACGCGCTGAGGAGGCAGAAACATGACCGAACCGAAGAAAAAATATCTTGCTGGTAGAAGACACCGAGGAGCACGCCCTGCTGGTCAAGCGGGTCCTGGAAGATGGGATGCTAAGACACCGGCTCTTCTGGGTTAAAGATGGGGAGGAAGTCCTTGACTTTCTATTTAACGGGGCTGGCTATGTGAACGAGACGGAGTATCCCAAGCCTGATGTAATCCTGCTTGACTTAAGATTCCCGAAGGTCAGCGGTATTGAGGTGCTTGAACGGATGAGGGGTGAAGAAAGACTGGAAGACATTTCGGTGGCCGTACTCACCGTCTCAGACGAGAGAGAGGACATACTCAGAAGTTGCAAGGCGGGAGCTCAGAGCTATATTCAGAGGTCGGTAGTTATTGCTTCGAAGGAGGAAAGGGTTCAGAGCATTCTTGATGCCATAATTTCGCTTGCTTTAAGTCCTTATAGGTAAAGTAGTCGGATTGCCGGCTTCGTTGAACATAGCTTAGCTACTGTCAAAGAATTGTAACAGGGTATGAATTGTATGAATCACTTTTCGGACTCAGGTAACATTGTAGTAAATTGGGATGCCCGAAGAAGTGGGGGTGACGCCGGCTACAGTTAATCAGCCTTCTTCAGATGGCTGGGGCCGATTTCTGGGTACAGCGTAAACAGTGGGTTGGACCAGAAATCATCCCCAGCTTCAATGCCCTTCTTCGTAAGACGGTAGTAAGTCCGCCCCGGAGCCTGTGGATAGTTTCCTTGAATTGAAGACATCTCACTTTGTCCGGCGGGTTCAACCCATCCCAGCCGTTTGAGTGTTCCAAAGTACATCAAAAATGAATGATAGCGCATATGACTAAACTTCCGGCTTAACTTCTTTAGTTCACGGTTGAAAATTCTATCGGCCTGTTCTTCGCTAACGTCAGCCCCGCTTACCACCATGCGGCTTATGATTCTTTCAGCACGCTCACGTGCCGTAGCCCGGGCAAGAGCTTCCTTATATTCGAAGTTTATATCGGTCTGTGGAGCACCTCTGTCAGGGTCAATTTTCTTTGACCCTTCGGGCCCCTTACCCATAAGAAACTCTCGGATAAACCACCCGCAGCCAAACGGCCTTAGGAAGCCACCCTGATTAGGTCTTAGCTCCACCTTCCTTCACCTCTTCATGCCATAGTTTGTCATACCAGTCTTTCAACTCCTCACCAGCCACTTTCCTGTATTTAGCAGTAGTATTGAAAGAAGCGTGGCCCAGATGCTCCTGTAGGAGTCTAAGCCCGTCGCCAGAATCATCGAGCTTTACTGCGTGGGTCGCAAATGCGTCTCTGAGCCTGTGCGGGCTTACATTATGTGTCTTACCACTCTCAGAGTTAACCAGCTTCGGTAACTTTGCTTTCTCGGCACACTCCTTAACAATTTGCCAGGCGCGGTGGCGGCTGATGCCGAAAATGAGGTCCCTGTTATCTTGTCTGATTGCACCACCACGTCCGACGTAGTCACGTAGCATTTCCAGCGTGTCTCTATCAAGCGGCAGAGTCCTTAATTTCTTGTGCTCCTCAGCTTTGGCGACGGCTTCTGCTACCCTAACGCCGCATTTGGGGCAGTAGATGTGACGTTTACCCAATCCGGCACCACACGTAGGGCATGCCAGCTTGACCCTCGATTTAAGATGGCGGATGCTGACTGTACTCGCCTTAAAGTCGATGTCTTTGACCTCCAGCGCCAGCGCTTCACTAATGCGGCAACCAAGGTGAAACAGGAGCCGGATCAGGACTTTGTCCCGTAAGTAGCTTGACTGTTCCTCCAGTCTTCTTACTTCCTCAGGGTCCAAATAGGCTTTGCTCATGGCAATGATTCCTTAATCGGCTGGTTTCGTCTCTTCAGGGCATTCTTCGTGAGCCCAGCCTTCTTCAACCATGTGTCTGGCGGCAGCTACCTTTTCTTTCTGACTATTTATCAGTATTTGCCGGCCACACTTCTGGCATGGGTACCAGACCCCAAACATTTTCCTAGCTTCGATGAAGCCTTCTTTTCGTGCCTCTGCCAGCGGCCTTGTGATGATTTCCTGCTCGTCTGCAAATTTAATGAGCAATTCTCCCAGAGTCAGGCCAAGCCTCTCCAAAACTGCGACTAACCTGTTTCTCTTGTCTATCGGCATCCTAGCACTGACCGTTGGGTGGCCATTCTCGTAACGTTCCCGTGATGGGGCCATCTTCTTATTCTTTGGGTTTTTCATGTTGTTCGTTTGCCTCCTCTAACATTTTCATTAGGGCAGTTTTGGGGACAACTAATCTCCGCCGCCCGCACCTTATGGTAGGAAGTTGTCCTAGCCGCGCCATTTCATAGCCGGTATTCCGTGAAACACCCAAAATTCTGGCAGCAGCAGGAACACTCAAGCACAACGGTTCAGCCAAATCCGAATTCCTTTTCTTCTCCACCGTCAGCCTCCATCAGATAAGTCGTATAATATTCATACTGAAGACGTTATTCATTTTGCTTTGAGACTCTAAATATTCTCAAGTAAGACCTAGTATAGACTCATATTAAGTAAATTGTCAACATATAGCTCATTAATGTTTCTAATAAGGCTTGACAAAACGAATAATGGGAAGTATAATCATATCATTAGTTCTCAAAGGAGGCACTGATGCCCAAGAATTACCCAATAGAAGTTCGGGTGTTCGCTGTACAGAGGAAGAAAGAGGGGCACACTTGGGAAAGAGTTGCGGAAATGGTGAGACAGCATTTTGGTCTAGATTCGGTCCCTAGCCGGCGACAGATGTCAAAGTGGATGGCTAAAACGTCCGTGTCAGATGTTGTCTTCGACCGAGTCGGCCGTGAACTGCCGAAGGATGTCACGCAAATGTTTACTGGACAGCGAGATACTATGGCCAAAATCTTTGCTGAGATGATGACGGGTAAAGACTCCCGTATACTGATAATGAAATGGATGTTTTCACAAATGAAAGCGGAGTTCGGCGCTCAACTGTTGACAGCAGCATGGGCCGAATTTACAGAGGAAGAAGCCCGTCTCGAGAAAGATGGGAATGCCACCAGCGATAAAATAGGGACGTCAAAAGGAATAGTGCGAGAAGAGGGCGAAAGGAGTCAGCAATGAGAGGACACATAGTCAAGAGGGGTAAGAACAGCTATTCTATTGTGGTCAGTATGGGTAAGGATGCCACTACTGGCAAGTATAAATACCAGTGGGTAAGCGTCAAGGGGACTAAAAAGGAGGCGGAAAAGCGCCTCAGTGAGCTGCTACACCAGCTTGATACCGGCACGTTTATGAAGCCCGGTAAGACTACCCTTGCTGAATATCTTGAAAGGTGGCTAAAGGACTACGCCTGGCCTAACCTTGCCCCCAGGACAGCCGAAGGCTATGAGTCCATTATACGCCGTCACCTTATCCCGTCACTGGGGAATATAGCCATGACACAACTTAAGCCTGAGCACCTTCAGCGTTACTATTCGGAGAAGTTATCAGGTGGCCGATGTGATGGTAAGGGCGCACTTAACCCGACAACGGTATCACACCATCATACCTGTCTACACCGTGCTCTGAAAATGGCGCTTAAATGGGGACTGATAAACCGCAACCCGGCGGACGCCGTCACTCCCCCACGCCCGCAGCGTTCCGAGATACATACCATGAATGAAGATGATATAACCAGATTCCTTGAGGTTGCCAAAGCTACGCCCTATCATTGTCTTTTTTATCTTGCGCTCTTTACGGGAATGAGACGTTCCGAACTGTTAGCCCTGCGATGGTGTGACATGGACCTGCTATTATGCCAAGCGCATATAACCCACGCCCTTCACCACCTGCGGACTGGTGAGATTGTGATTAGAGCGCCCAAGTCAGCTAAAGGACGCCGCATGGTGTCCCTGTCCCCGTCTACCGCTCTTCTACTTCAAGAGCACCGGGATAAACAAGAGGCACGGCGAGCCATGCTGGGGATACCGCTAAAGGATGATGATTTAGTTTTCAGTGACCTTGAAGGCAAGCCGCTATTGCCCGACACAGTAAGCCATTTCTGGGTTAAGTTGGTGAAACGTACTGGTCTTGAGGGAATCCGCTTCCACGATGCACGTCATACCCATGCCTCTTTAATGCTCAAGCAGGGTGTACACCCGAAGGTAGTCCAGGAGAGGCTAGGTCATGCCACCATCTCAACAACCCTTGACCTTTACAGCCACGTTGCCCCTGGACTTCAAGAGGCGGCAGCAGCTCAGTTTGATAAACTGGTGTCCCCCAAGTATAATAACACTAGTGAAAATGAGGCTGTTGGAAAGCATTATTAGCAAATTATTAGCAACTTGTAGTTATGTCTACTTAGGGAAGGTCTTATCAGGGTGATTTTAGCTTCATAATAGAGCATACGCCACCGTAGCTCAGTGGCAGAGCAGCGGTTTCGTAAACCGCGGGTCGTCAGTTCGACTCTGACCGGTGGCTCCACGACTATCCTGAAGTTTGACGTTCGGAAAAAGAACAGGCTATAATCAGAATCGTTGGCGGGTAAATCCGCCGTCTTTTACCACGCAAAATGGGCCGTTAGCTCATCTGGCAGAGCACCTGACTTTTAATCAGGTGGTGGCAGGTTCGAGTCCTGCACGGCCTACCAATATCTGAAATTCGAAGCTAACCCACGCCTGAGCAAAACCACCCAAAAACCTGTTGACCGACCACTCGGGACAAAACGACCACCCAACTTGTCCCCCAATTTTCGGGGGTCCCTCCCTCATTACTTGTCTGCCGGACAATTCACAGAAAAGGCAGGCAAGTATATGGTGAAGATGAGACGAAACTTTCACTGGAGGGACCTGACGATGGCGCATCTAGAATTGAGCAAACTCGCCCTGCACTATGCGCAGTCGAACACGGCCGAAGGCAAATCACCCCGAACGATTGATGGGTACACCTACATCCTCTCCCTCTACATCCGGTATCTTACCACCACGGGCGCGCCCGCGGTGCTCCCTGCACTCACTCTTGATTCAGCGAGGGAGTTCACTCTTCATGAGCAAAGTCGCGGGATGTCGCCTTATTCTGTGCAGGATGAGGTGAGAGGGCTCAAGGCTTTTGCTTCCTGGCTGGTCAGAGAAGGCTACACTCCGGAGAATGTGCCGGTCATCGAGATTGATTGGTGGCAGGGTTCGATCCGTGATATAGGATACTGAAAGACCGATGAAAACGTAGCCCCGCAACAGAGCGGATTACACCTTTTAGCGGAATGTGACACAGCCTAAGGCTTCGACACGGTCCCCGTTCGTGAAGAACTTATAACCTTGAGCGGATGTCTCCCCTGAGTACCAGGCCAAAATCCGTCAGATTAGGGGCTCGCCGCCATGACGCATAGAACGAGGGCAAATCAGCACAATCGGTGTTAGGCAGAAGCACAATGCCGCCGGCCACTTTGACCCAGGCCACCGCGGGGTTCGGGGGGATTACAGAGGACCTCGAGTATTTCAAACCTATCATAGGGGCTATCAACGGGTGCATCCTGGGGGGAGGGCTTGAGATCGCACTGGCGTGAAACATCCTTGTAGCCGCCGACCACGCCCGTTTCGGTTTGCCGGAGCCTCGCGTGGGTCTGAACTCAACGACCGCTCTACGCCGGCTTCCGCGCGCGGGCGGGGGACCGAGAGGGTGGGTCGTCTATCAGCATTGCGAAACGGACTTCTCGCAATATCGGCTGCCTCAGTCGTCAACCTGAAGTAAATAGTACCCAGAACTGGTGCAAGGGTTTGCAGAAACCATGCTAAGAGTGTTATGCTACAAATCACATTAACAACCTAAACGGCACGGGGAGCTTGGGGCACCAGGCTGAGAGGATGTGCTTGACCACAGTAAGTGAGCACTCACATCGACCCTGAAAACCTGATCCGGGTAATTCCGGCGGAGGGAATGAAACTACACCACACGAGGGCTACTCTCCATATCAGGGTAGCCCTCTTTTATTTGGAGTATGCCCAATGAATGCCCTGGTATTGGCAAACGGTGAATTGTACAGACCCGATATTCTGCGGAACAGGATTCGCGCCGAGGTATTCGATCTGGTGATGGGAGCGGATGCGGGCGCACACCATGCCCGCACTTTGAACATCGTCCTTGACGTGATTGTTGGCGACATGGATTCAATCTCGGACTTAGCGCGACAGAATGCCAGTGGCGCAGAGCTTGTCTCCTATCCGGCAGAAAAGGATGAAACAGACCTGGAACTTGCCCTGCTCTACGCTAGAAAACGAGGCGCCGGCCGGATTGTAATGGTTGGCGCCATGGGCGGGCGCATGGATATGACTGTCTCCAACATCCTTCTCATGACTCACCCCGGCCTCAGCCCGTGCAGGGTTGAGGTTTGGCATGGCGACCAAACGGGATGGCTCATTAAACCACCGGGCGATGATATTACCGGGCGTTTCGGAGATACGGTGTCGTTGATTCCTCTGGGCGGCGATGCCTCCGGCATCACCACGAGGGGGCTAAAACACTCGCTCGATCACGGAACATTGACCTTTGGCCCCGGTCGGGGCATTAGCAACGTGTTGAATCAATCCTCCGCCAGCGTCAGACTAACCAAAGGCTTTCTGTTCGCAGTACATACCCCCGGCAGGACATAAGAAAGGAACGGTGATACACTGATGCAGAAAAAGCGAACAATGAACGTCAGCGTGCAGGTCTTACCTCTGGTTGACAATGCCTACCCCATCGTGGACAAAGCTATAGAGGTCATTAAGGCAAGTGGGGTGAAGTACGAGGTCGGGCCGCTGGAAACCACTCTCGAAGGCGATAACCTGGACCGGCTGCTTGAGATAGCGAAAAGTGCTCACCTTGCCTGTTTTGAGGCCGGAGCGCGCAAGGTGGTAACCATTATCAAAATCGCCGACGCAGTGGAAGGCACCTCAATTGAAGCAAAAGTCGGTAAGTACCGCAGGGCTGTTCCATGAGATGGCGCAGGGATTTCGTTCCCCCGGCTTTACTGATCGTCGTGTTGATTCTTGGCTGGTATTTCGTAGCGAGGGTTAGCGGGTTACGTTCGTTCATACTGCCCACTCCGCTTGATGTCTTCCGGGCCGGATGGGAAACGCGAGGCCTCCTGCTGAACGCCATCGGCACCACCCTGTTGGCGACCGGGATCGGGCTGATGCTGGCTCTCGTGGCAGGAATCGGGATTGCAGCCCTGGTGGATTTCTGGTCCCTGGCGCATCGCGCTCTTTATCCGATCCTGGTTGTGTCACAGACCATACAGATACTGGCCATCGCACCGATTCTGATCATCTGGTTTGGGTTTGGATTGACGCCCACGGTCTTGATTGTGGTGCTATTCTGCTTCTTCCCCCTGGCTATCAGTACGGCTGACGGCCTTACGTCTTCAGACCCGGAACTGATCGCTTTACTCCGCGCGATGGGAGCCAATAAGAGACAGATCTGGCGAATAGTCCGTCTGCCTTCAGCCCTCCCATCTTTCTTCTCCGGTTTGCGTATGGCTGTGACCTATAGCGTTGTGGCGGCGACCATCGGGGAGTGGGTGGGCGGCTCTCCCGGTTTGGGGCTGTATATGCTCCGGTCCAAGAACGCACTGGCAACCGATCAGGTATTTGTTGCCATGTTCATCACGTCATTCTTGAGTATAGCCCTGTTCATGCTGGTCTATGGGATCGAACGGCTGACATTGCCCTGGTACCACTCTGCACAACGAACGGAGCAATGGGAAGGGCCGGGTATCTACTAAACACGGAGGTGTACGGTATGAAACGTATGTCTTGTGCTCTCGTCGCTCTACTCCTCGTCTCACTGACAGCAACCGGCTGCGGAAAGCCCCGGGATAAGGGACTGACCCCGGTGAAGTTCATGCTGGATTGGGTGCCGAACACCAACCACACCGGAATCTTCGTAGCGCAGGAAAAGGGCTATTTTCGGGAAGCCGGTCTTGATGTCCAGATCATCCAGCCCGGTGAGGTATACGCGGAAGCCGCCGTTGCCAGCGGCGCCGCCGATTTTGGCATTAGTTTCCAGGAGTCTCTCACGCTCGCACGTGCTGAGAAAGTCCCCATCGTTTCTATCGCGGCAGTGCTCCAGCATAACACCTCCGGTTTTGCCTCCGCCAAGCGTCTGAACGTGGCCAGCCCTGCCGATTTTGAGGGGCTACGCTATGGATCCTTCGGTACGCCATTTGAGGCTCCCACTCTCGAAGTCCTCATGAAGTGCGCGGGTAAAGACTTCAGCCGTCTCAAGATCCTGAATACAGGTTTCGCCGACCCGCTGGCTCTCATCGCCGAAAACCAGATCGACCTGGCATGGATTTTCTATGGCTGGCAAGGCTTTCAGGCACAGCAACAGGGCATCGAGCTCAATGTGGTGATGATGAAAGATTACTTTAGTTGTATCCCGGATTACTATACCCCGATTGTGATCACCAGCGAATCCACTATTGCCAGTAAACCGGAAGTCGTTAAAGCTTTCGTGAAAGCCCTTTCACGCGGGTACGAATTTGCAGTACAGCATCCGGAGGAGTCCGCCGATGTTCTACTTGCCGCGGTGCCCGAACTCGATAGCAAACTCGTCAAAGCCAGTCAGGCGTGGCTTTCGCCATACTATCAAGCTGAAGCGCCCCGGTGGGGTGAACAGAAAGAAAGTGTCTGGCAGGGTTATGTTGACTGGATGGTTGAACACGGTATTCTGTCAGCTCCTATCCCGGTTGCAGATGCGTTCACCAATAAATTCTTGCCTTGAGCTTAAAGCCCAGCGCCCCTGTGCAGGTCCCCGATGGCGTTCACCTGCAGCGATCGCGAGGGCAACCCGTTCGCCAAAGGAGGAGAATTATCTTGACCAGGAAGATGCTCTTCGACGATTGGCCAGCGCGTTATGACGGCTGGTTTGAGACGCCAATCGGGAAAGCGGTCAGAACATATGAAGCCGAGATGATAGGGGAGCTTCTGAGTCCCGAGCCGGGCGAAAAGGTGCTCGATGCCGGTTGTGGCACGGGAGTCTTCACCCTGGATGTTCTTGCCGCCGGCGCACGTGTTGTCGGTCTTGATATCTCCGGGCCGATGCTCGGCATTGCACGCAAGAAGACTGAAGGCTATCCCTTCTCCGCAATCCAGGGGGACATGCTGTGTTTACCTTTTCGCGACGGCTACTTCGACAAGGCCGTGTCGATCACCGCGCTTGAGTTCATCGCAGATGCCAGGAGTGCCGTGGACGAGTTATTTCGCGTGACCCGCCCCGGAGGGCGTGTCGTAGTTGCCACGCTGAATAGCCTCAGTTCCTGGGCTGTCCGGCGCAAGATAAAATCCCAGGATGACGAGGAGGATGTCTGGAAGAGCGCCATCTTCAGGTCCCCTGATGAACTGCTGGCTCTCAATCCCTGCCCGGGAGCGGAAAGGACTGCTATTCACTTCGAACAAGATACCGATCCACACCGAGTTGCGGAAATAGAGCGATCCGGCCAATCCAGGAGATTGCGAACCGGAGCGTTTGTGGCGGTCCGCTGGGAGAAACCTTGATGGACTTCGTCCCTTCCGTTATCCCTGTCTTGAGCCGTCCGGCCCGTATGCAGGAGAGCACTGATTATTTCCCCTTTTCGGAGCCGGAGCCTGTCAAAATGCGCACCGGCATGGTGGAGAAAAACAGATGTCTCAGCGCAGATGGAGGGTCGCGCGTTTAATGCAAACAAAGCCGTCTCGTAGGTTGCTCAACCGGGTCACAGGCCCGCTGTGGCATTCAGCCTACCGTGAGCAGGGGTTACAGGCTCGAGCCGACGAATTGCGCTTTGCGCGGTGGCCGCTGTGACTATACCCCGAATCGAATTCAGACACATCAGCAAGACCTTCTTCGGTATCGCTCACGCTGTTCCGGCCTTGCAGGACATCTCTCTCAAGGTGATGCCCGGCGAGTTTGTCACGATCATAGGAGCAAGTGGGAGCGGCAAGAGCACATTGTTCAATCTCTGTGTGGGGCTGATTGAACCCGATGCGGGTGAAATCCTGATCGATGGTGAGATACCTCAGAATCGTACGGGAATGGTGGGGTATATGCCCCAGCGGGACTTACTGTTGCCGTGGCGAAGCGTCCTGGATAACGTCCTTCTTCCGCTAGAGATTCAAGGCATTCCCCGGAAGGAATCCCGGCAAAGAGCCTTTGACATGCTCCCCCACTTTGGACTGGAAGGTTTTGAGAACGAGTATCCCTCGGCGCTGTCCGGGGGTATGCGCCAACGAGCTGCCCTCCTGAGAACGTGGCTTATGGGGCGTTCTACCCTGCTGCTTGATGAACCATTCGGGGCACTGGATGCCCTGACTCGCAAGGAGCTTCAAGACTGGCTATTGAGGGTCTGGCAGGAATTCGGGCGGACTGTGATGTTCATTACCCATGATGTTGAAGAAGCCGTCTATCTCGCTGACCGGGTTATTGTGCTGAGCACTCGACCGGGTGTGGTAAGGCGTGAGTTGAAGGTCGATTTGCCCCGCCCCAGGCGTCAGAGAATGATTGCGGAGCATCGTTTCGGCATTCTGGTACGGGGACTGCTTGCGGATCTGGGTGTTGACGTTTAATCCCGTATTCCCCATATCAAACTGAGACTTAGCAGGGTGCTGAAAAAGTCCCTTATGGGTGGCTGACTTGGCAGTGAGAGTATGGTAGATTAAGGCCAACGAACTAATCGGAGGCCGAGATGCGCGGGAAGGCAGATACGCAGATGACGATGCTCAGTCTGGTGACAGCCGACCAATTGGTGCCTGAAGACCACCCCATCAGGCAGATCAAGCCCATCGTCAATGAGGCGCTACATGAGCTTTCACCTGTGTTCAACCGGATGTATGCCGAGACGGGCTGGCCATCGATACCACCCGAGCACTTGCTCAAGGCGTGCCTACTGATCGCCCTGTACTCGGTACGCAGTGAGCGCCAGTTCTGTGAGCGGCTGCAATCTCAATCAGGCGATACAAGAAGACCTTGTGACTACGGAGTGAATTACCCCCCAGCAGAGCTGAGGGGTATTCAGTGGGATTTTTTATAAAGGAGTGCACAATGGGGGACAGACTTAAGGGAAAAACAGCGGTTGTCACGGGCGCCGGTCGCGGCATCGGCCGGGCAGAAGCATTAGCTCTGGCTTCGGAAGGCGCCAGCGTGGTCGTAAATGACCTGGGTGGAAGTGCGGCCGGGAGTGGCGCGTCCGATTTACCGGCGGACGAGGTGGTTCAGGATATTACTAAGATGGGTGGCAAGGCAGTAGCCAACCACGATTCTGTCGCTACTCCGGAGGGTGCTGAAAGGATAATCAAGACCGCCACGGAAGCCTTCGGGCGGTTGGATATCCTGGTCAACAATGCCGGGATATTGCGGGACCGAATGGTTTTCAACATGAGCAACGAGGAGTGGGATATCATCCAGAAAGTGCACCTGTACGGGCATTTTTATACCACCAGAGCGGCGTGTATTATCTTCCGCCAGCAGAAAAGCGGGCGCATCATCAACACTTCATCATCTGCAGGACTGGGTGTTACTTTTGGTCAGGCAAATTACGGCGCGGCGAAGGAAGGAATCGTTGGCTTAACAAGGCAGGTAGCGAGAGACATGGCGAGGTATGGCGTAACGTGCAACGCTATTCGTCCCAGTGCGGGCACACGGCTAACTCTCAACGAGGAGTTGCTAGAAGCCTGGAAAAGGGCCGGGTTGACGGAAGCTCTCGAGAAGGGCGGAGAAGCCAGACCCGAAGATATTGCACCGCTGGTTGTCTGGTTGGCTTCAGATGCCGCCAGTGGGGTTAACGGCCGTACCTTCCACGTGCAGACAGGGTTAGTGGCGCTCTATTCCGAACCCGTGTTCGAAAAATCACTATGTAAAGTCGGCAGTTGGACGGTTGATGATATGTTCAACTTTATGCCCAAAACGTTAGCAGCCGATATAAAGAATATAGCTTCCCCCGTAGTGACGAAGACTCCGTAATTTTGGCATACGGGCGAGACCGAGAGACCTGTCAGCCCGACCACGAAAATACTCGTGAGTTCGATTAAAGCGGCGGAAAGGACCGAACCTCCTATTCCTACAGGTAGCGTGTCTCTCGTTGGGAATAATGGGAATAAAAGGTATCCAATAAACCGTAAAACATGGAGCCTTTTGGTCTCGCCTAAGTCTTTATATTTTCAATGGTTTTAATGTCTGCTTTTTAATCCGACCTTTAGGGGAAAGGAAATAAGCGAACGGGCGTTGTTCATTTTTGTCAATATTTTCTAACCACTTCCATTTAACCAATAGCAACCAAAGGACTTTATCGATATGCTCCTCGCCATTTGTAAGATATACGATACCGACTTTCTCATTGATGATTGTGTTTACTTCTTCCGCAACGGTCAGCATCCTTTTATTGGCACTAAACACTAACCACTGTTTTTCCCCTGCAATTTTTAGCCATCTGGGGTCTTTCCAGCTTTGCCAACCTTTTTGAAGTATTGAGATTGTATTATAAGAAGTCCTGTTTCTGCGAACTAAATACAGAGCTTGAGGCACGTTTGTTCCAATGTCTTCATCACAAAGAAGTATCAAACTAAAACCTCAGAAGCATGGCGCAGAGCCTCTTCTACTTCACGCCGTTTTAATTTCAGGTCAGTCGCAATGACGGAAATGTCGTAATCTGCCTTCCAGCGCTTATAGATAGTTTGAATGGTAACACGCCTGTTTTCAAAAGTGGGTAAACCTGCATTAACTTGGGGGTCAACAACAATAGGCACACCTCTGCTAATTGGATACCAGCGTGATACCAAATCTGGTTCATACACAAAATTGTGCAATGTCTCGACAACAAAGTGAGGCAATGTCCATTGCTGTAACTTGGAATCTAATGTCGCTAGGCTGGTGCCGGGTTGTTCTTCATCGAACCGATGTAAAATATGACCACCAAGAGGCTCTAATTTCATAGAGGCAAATGGATACTTCATTCCCCATTCTTGTTGAGCAAAATCATGTGCATTACGGATACGGTTCAAATGAACATGATTTTTACGGAATTTACTAGCAACAAGAATTTCAACAAACTCAAGGAAGGATACAAGAGGTTTTTTCTCTTGTTCTCCTAAAATCGGTAAATAGTCACGTTTTTTAGTTTGAAACCCATAGAGCCATCGTCTTACCGTAATAGGTGATACATGAGCTAAATGTGCTGATTCCGCAATAGTATATAGAGGTGAAGTTCTCCAACCGTTATTATCAGACATGACAAACCCTCCTTATTCTGATATAATCAAAACAGGAGAGTAGAATCTCTATTCGATTTACTATTATGGTAGGCATTGCCAGATGCTTACCATTTCCGTGAGAGAGTCTTTCCTCACGTCCTAATTATATCATTTTTGTCTACGTACTTCAAAGGGAACATCGCCTTCTCTTTTAAGGGCACAAGGTTAAAGCTTGTCCTGGTTCCGCTAAGTCACCACGAAGTGAACGACGTTGAAGGAAGGACAAGGGATGAGGGTGACACCGCGACGAAGAAAAACAGTCACCCTTACCTCGAATCCGCCCCTCAAGGGCTTCCAATGCTCCAGGCTAATACTAATGCGTTAAATTGAAGGTTGACCTAAGAACTGACGGAGCCCGTTCATTGGTCCATAAAGACTGGCGACTGTTCGATAGCATCGGCATCTCCTTCGCCTTCCGGAACCTGCGTCATCCGAGACACTTCAATGGTCATGCTTGTCCTCAGTGCCCAAAGACACGTCATGTAGTTCTGAAAACCAGCCGGTGAGAGCACCAATATGGGAGACATCGACTTGCGATGTCATGGCTTGGCTTCCAGGGCAGCCCCTTTTTTCAAGCAATTGATATGCTATTTGACCAAGAGCGGCAAGATGCGATAAAATTCGTA